>JAUSOT010000030.1 GCA_030656075.1 Candidatus Cloacimonadales bacterium | reverse complement strand
ATGACACGGATTTACTAACTCTAATCTCGTCTGCGGGTGGTCCAACCGAAAATGCCAACCTGAAAAAAGTCCGCATTATTAGGGCATCCGGCGGAGAAGAAAAAATAATTTTCGTAAATCTAAACGAGTTTATTGAAAATGGGGATGAAGAATTGATTCCGGTTTTACAGCCGGGTGATACGGTTATCATCGCTGGTTCTACTTATTATGCATTTACCAAAGCCGTTGCCTGGATATCTCAGATCGCAGTTATTCTTTCTGTGTATATTGCAGTAATGAACATATAATTAATAGAGGAAATATGCAAAATCAACAGATGAATCAGTTTTATGAAAGTATAGAAGAACAGGAAATTAAATTATCTGATTACATACATATAATTTCCCGCTACAAATGGTTAGTTTCATTCATATTTGTTGTTGTTTTCATAGCGACAGCCATCTATACGGCAAAAGCACCTCGAATCTATAAAGCAACCTCAAAAGTACTTATTCAAGAAAATATGGGTAGTGATTTGTTATTCACTTCCTTTAGCAATAAAGCATCCTCTATAAACAATAATATTCAGATTTTGCAGAGTTATCCGGTTATGGAAATTGCTCATCAAATACTAAGGCAAAAAAACAATTACGATCAATTTCCAATCAGCCAGATAGAAGGTTCAACCGTTCGATATCTGCAGGAGGGATTATCGATTGATACGGAAAGAGAAACCGACATTCTCATTATCAGTTTTGAATCTACCAGCAGCGTTGAAGCAAAAGAAGCAGCAAATGCGGCAGCTTATGCTCTGATGCAGCAGGATACAGATTATGCCAGAATTGAATTCCGCAGCGCCAGAGAATTCCTGGCAGATCAATTGGAAGAAAACGACCGGGAACTCAGAGCTTCGGAGGAAGATCTGCGAAGCTATAAAATTGAAAACGGTATTTCAATGCTCTCCGAGGAAACTACCCAACTTATCGAAAAATCAGCGGAATTATCTGCGGAACTGACAACGTCTGAAACAGATTTAGAAGTTGCGGACAAGCATCTGGATTTTTTAAATACTGAGTTATCTCGTCAAGATACTCTCCTTTCTGATGTAAACTCGATTTTAACTTCACCACTTTTGGAGCAATTGAAAAACGATATTGTGCAAAATCAAACTCAATATGTAAATCTGCTCACCCGGCTGGAGTATTCGGAAGACCATCCCGAATTGGTTGCCTTAAAAAGATCGATCGAAAGTGCAAAGCAGCGCTTGAATGAAGAATTGAAGAGAATTACTTCGGTTCGGGCTGGTTCTTCCGATCCGCTTCAGTTCAGAGCTAATTTGGAAGGTCAAATTTCTGTAGCGCAGATCGATCTGAATATTAGAGAAACAAAAGTAGCCAGTTTAACTAAAGCAGTCGAAGACTACAATCGAAAAATGTCGCTTCTCCCGGATACGGAAATTGAACTTGCACGCTTAATGAGAAATTTCCAGATTAACGAAAAAACTTACACCATGCTGATCGAGAAGTATGAAGAAGCAAAGATCGTGGAAAAATCCAAAATGGGAATTATCCGGCTGGTTGAGGAAGCTTTGATTCCCGAAAAACCTATCAAACCCAATAAAAAAATGAATATCTTGATCGGTATTGTTTTAGGTTTAGGATTGGGAATCGGAACTGCCTTGCTGCTGCATTCCCTGGATTCAAAGATCAGAAACTTCGACGATGTGAGAAAATACGTTGGTTTACCCATTTTAGGAACGATACCCTATATCCGCATGTCAGATTCCGAATTGGATGAAATCGAGGAGATGATCTCTAAAAGTAAAGGCGAAGAAAAGAAAGACCTGGAAATATTGCACAGCCAGATGGAATCTCGTATTGTTAGTAATTATGCGCCAAAATCATCTGCTGCCGAATCTTTCAGAATATTAAGAACAAACGTGACAGCTAAAAGAAAAGCTGATGAACCTATTGCAATTTTGATAACCAGTGCTGGACCGAAAGAAGGCAAGACAACAATCCACACAAACCTGGCAACAACGCTTTCTCAAATGGATGCAAAAGTTATCCTGGTAGATTTAGACCTGCGAAGACCTCGGGTTCACACCATGTTCCATGTAGATAAAGAAAATGGTATCAGTGATTTCCTGATGGATAAAAATTCCAGTATCGAACCTTTAATCAAGAAATCCTCCGTTCCAAACCTGGATATTATTACGAGCGGCTACATCCCGCCAAATCCATCCGAACTTCTGGCTTCTTCCAGAATGGATGAAGCAATTAAAATACTGAAAACAAAATACGATTATATCTTATGCGATGCACCACCCGTGATCGCCGTTACTGATGGTATGATTCTAGCCAAGAAAACTGATGCACTTATACTTGTTGTGCGTGTTGGGCAGGCAGATAAAAATGTGATCAAACGAGCCAAAGAGCTTCTGGAAAATATTGATGTGGAAATTACCGGTGTCGTCATCAACGGAATTATGCCGCAAAGCTATTATAGCAGCAGCGAGTACAATTATTACTATTACTACTATTATGGAAAAGAACAAGAAAAGAAGCGTTCCAAGAAGATCTTCCGCAAAAATAAATCTCTTTCTTGACGTTC
>JAUSOT010000027.1 GCA_030656075.1 Candidatus Cloacimonadales bacterium | reverse complement strand
CTCCGGCGGATAGAGTTTATTATTTCTGCACTTCTTACCTTCTGGCGTTGTAAACGTGATGTGCTTATGATGATCCCATTGGACTTCATAACCAAGCTTTTCCATGTTCGATATAAATTCATCCTGGCTAAAGGAATGCTTTACGCACTCTTTAACGGACAGAAATAATTCATATTTCCAGCTCTGTCCCTGCTTCTGCTTTTCATACTCTCCCTGTTTAACGGTATGCAGCTTCTCATTATTGTCTTCAGGCTGAACCACCTGGTCCTGGTCATTTTGCTTATCCCACCAGATCCGGATATTTTCCTCCCGACACAGCTCCAGGGATTTATCCTTGATGTCCTCCAGATCGGCTTTGCTAATATGCCATTTTGCACCAGTTTCAGCATTCACTGAATTGATACAAAAATGGTTATGGATATGATCCCGATCCGTATGAGTTCCAATAACGACCTGGAAGCCGTTAAAAATATCGGTTTCTTCAATCAGTCGGCGCCCAATGTCATGGATAAGCTGCATGTCCTGTATTTCTGGTGGAAAACTCTGTTCGGCATGAATATAAAGTCGTCCACTTTCCTTGTTATAAATATTTTTGATCAGTATGAATTCTTCATAAGCACTCTCAGACGAACAGTTTATGGTTGACACCAGGTGATTTTCTTCTTCCATTTTCTTGGTGTAGTCAATACAGTTCCGCATTCCGGTTTTTGTTTGGCCATGCATGAACTTGATGATTTTAAAAACTGCCATTTAACTGCTCCGGGAAAAATACTGATCCAATGCCAACTCAACAGTCATCTGGATGTCACCTTCATCCTCCAGATCTGGAAAGTATTTTTCGATAATCTCCGGTGAGATTTTAAAGGTTTTTTCCGTCTTCTTTTTTAAAGCCTTATCATTGAAGATATCATTGAGCACTTCCATTGAAATTTCGACACTTTCCGCTTTTTTCCGGATGATATTTGCTTTATGGTAGGAAAGCTTATTTCCGTCCAGCATAAAGGATCTCACCACGTCCTGTTCGGTATCAGAGAGATAAGACAGCTCCACCGCCGACTTGACGCTCAGTTTCCCTGAATCACAGAGATCTTTTAACCCTGTGGTCAGATTATCATCAATCTGCACGTAATAAAAAATCTGTCGTGTACCAATATTGAAAGGATTATCTTTTTCCAATTCATTGAATTTAGATCGTTCAATGTCTGATAATTGATCTTTTCTTTTATTTAAGTCCTTCATCAGTTTATATCGACGGGCTACAATTTTTGCTTTCTCAGATATTTTGAAATCATTGAGATTTCGCTTTTTGATATTTGTTTCAATCAGCATCAGTTCAGCAGCGCTATCATCTTTTAAACCCTCATAAATAACCGCATGAATATCTCTTTTTCCAAGTCTTTTACAAGCTTCCACACGATTATGTCCGGAAATAATCTCAAACATCCCCTCATACTCATTATGTGGTCGAACCAGGATCGGATCTGTCACTCCCATATCTTCAATACTTTCCATCATCGATTTCATTTCACTTTCATTGTACTTGGTAAAAATGTGATTCTTGAAATCAATGAGACGATTAACTTCAATTCTAGCATAAATTGAAGATTCAGAATAATCAGCCATATTTACTTAACATCCTTTCAATAAAAAATAAAAGTCCCTGTTTGGGTCCAATTGATTTTGTTTCCCGAGGAAACAAAATTCTATGTTGAGTAGTCTCTAAATTGTGTTCCTCGTTCCATATGCGCTTTGATTGACGCCGGTCGCTGCCATTGTCTGGTGAACGCTTTCCATTCCATCGAATACTCGGTTTTAAACGGTTTGAAATCCCGCCTTAGTTGGGCAAAGGGCATGGCTCCCATCCGGTATACTTCCTGGAGCCGATTTTCATTCGCTTCCATATCATCACCAATCAAGACATAGCATTTAATCTTTTCCCGATTAAATCCCCCTTTAATTAGCTTATCACAGGCCGTTCTGAAAGCCGGCAGCGACTGATCGGTATCACAGGCCAACCATAATTCATCAATTTTTAGACTTCTGACATTCTCAACGAAATGATCATCGATCAAATTTGATTGCAATCCCCCTTTAAACTGGATCCGTCGCTGCGACCGTAACATTTCAAACACTTTTTCTTTATGCTTTTTACTGGTCTGAAGAAAATTATTGTCCTGGATAATATTTCCAGGACAAATAGGTAATTCTTTTAAGCGCCCCTCAATCTTTGGTACGATGCACCAGGGACATTGATTATTACATCCCCTGCTGGTAAAAATAATGTTTGGTTTGAGATATAGTCCCGGCACGAAATATTCCGCTGCACTTACAAATCCGGGGCCACCAACTTTCACTGGCCGGTCTGTAAATGCCTGGTATTGTTCCTGAAGCTTGATGCAATAGTCCTTGTCCCAGGTAAAGGAACAGGAAATATGAATCTCATCAAACGTTGGAAAAAGTGAAAACATGGGTGCCTGGATGATTCCA
>JAUSOT010000026.1 GCA_030656075.1 Candidatus Cloacimonadales bacterium | reverse complement strand
ATAAAGAAACTTCCCCTGCGTTCCCGGGTTGGCAGAATGGACGCTGAAAAAGATAAAAGTACTATCTGTTTTATTCGGAATAATAGACGTGATGTGTTTTATAAAATCAAAGAAGACAACACCTTAAATGAGCTTAGCTTTGTAGAAACCGCAAATCAATTTAAAGCTGTTTCACAGGAAAAGCCTACAGTTCTGCACGAACTGCATCACGAACAGATCTCCAAAGCGATCAAAGACTTTAATGATAAGCTGAAAAAAGAAGTTATCAGCAATCAGGCTGTAGATACTACCCAGGGTCCGCGGGAAAAAGCAGCCCTGGCATATCTTGATTCTATTCTCAAGTTTCCGTTCATCAGCGATGTGGAATCTCTCAAAATTAAAACTGCCAAACAGACTATCAGGTTGGGAAAATTCCAAAAGCTGCAGCGGGAGATCAATAAATTCATTCGAACTACCAAGAAAAAATCTGTGGCTCTCACGATCATCCTGGATTCAATCATCAACATCATCGACCGTTATCCCATTGAATGGGAGAATTACGAGGAAATATCACCAACAGTTTCCATTAAAACCTATGAACAGATCAAACCGGAGATTATTATTAGCGAATCTTTTACTGCTAAGGAACAAAAATGACCAAAGAAAACCTGAAAGCCATTTTCACTAATCCATACAATCGCGAAGATTGGCAAAAGCTGATCCATGATGTTTTTCCAAGAGTTACCTTCTTCTCCCTACCGCACCCAATTCCAGTACTAAATGAAGAGATAAAAGAATTTTATCATACCGGAAACATCCGACTGAATGACGGAAAAAGTCTGGCAATCTTTGAATTGCATGTCTCAAATAAAATTAATCTCAAAAGAAATCGGGTAACTCTGCATTCCATCATAACCAAATATATAGATCAGGAATCGCATCATGGAGTTCTGGCTCTCTTCGATTCCAGCAGCGATGATTACCGCTTCACCTTCACAGCTAAAGATTCCCAGATCACGGAAAGCGGCTTTGAAACCAAGATCACCGATGCCAAACGCTTTACCTATGTTTTCGGTCCCAAAGAAACCTGTCGAACTGCTGCTGATAGATTCAATAAATTGGCAGAAAAGAAGGATAGCATCACAATTAAAGATGTAGAAGATGCTTTCTCAGTGGAAAAACTGAACAAAGAGTTCTTCAATAAATACAAAGAACAATACGAAAAATTCGTCTGCCGTCTTACTGGTAAACGTTTTGTGAAAAAAGCCGGAAAATGGGAAGAGATCAAAGAACATGAACCGCATGAATATATGAATTCTATCTTCCAAAATAATGATAAAAAGGCGCGTGATTTCATCAAGAAATCTTTGGGACGTTTAGTCTTCCTCTATTTCCTGCAGAAGAAAGGTTGGCTTGGATGTTCTAAAGATCGTACCGATTGGAAAAATGGTGATCTTAAATTTATGCAACACTACTTTGATAACTGCACCGATAAAGAGCATTTTCACAGCAAATTCCTGGTGCCGCTCTACTTTGAGTGTTTGAATAAGAAAAGGGATAATGATGTTTTCGAACCAACCAAATCACGCATTCCCTATTTGAACGGCGGTCTGTTCGATGAAGAAAAGCTCAAGATTAAAACGATTGATTTCCCGACTAAGTTTTGGGAAAGTCTGTTTACCTTCTTTGCTGAATACAATTTCACTATCGATGAGAACGATCCTTTCGAGCAGGAAGTGGGTATCGATCCTGAAATGCTGGGACATATCTTTGAAAACCTGCTGGAAGACAACAAAGATAAAGGTGCTTTCTACACGCCCAAACCGATTGTGGAATACATGTGCAAAGAATCGCTCATTCAATATTTGAAGACACATCTCTTCCCGCAAAATTCCCCTCTTTCAGAGGGGTGGCAGACGAAGTCTGACGGGGTGTTAAATTCCCCTCTTTCAGAGGGGTACGGCTTTAGCCGGAG
>JAUSOT010000025.1 GCA_030656075.1 Candidatus Cloacimonadales bacterium | reverse complement strand
TGGTCTACAAATTTTCATAGAAAATTTTCTTTCTGCAGCATCTACAATTTTCGGAGAAAATTCTCTTTCACAGCTTCTAATGTTCCTTCTCCTGCGAAGCTTTTAGGAGAAGGACAGCAGGTTGAGGTAAATTCTCTTCTCGCTTTTCTAATGTTCTCCCTTTTAGGAATGAAATTCTGTTTAAAAGGGAGACCGCAGAGGGATTCTGTTCAGCCAACCATGGCGAAGGTCATATACAGTAAAAAGTTCGAAAACAGAGATAATTGAAAAAGTCCCGGTGATCGTTTTCCTTTGGAAAGCCGACACACTATTCGCCAGATTTCGCTTTTATCAGCGTTTTTTTTATTTCGGTGGTAATAAGGAAGAAAAGCTAAAAAAAACATCCAAGAGATTACACACCTCCCGGCTAAAGCCGTACTCCTCTCAAGAGGAGAATTAACCATCCGTGTGCTTGCTTTTGTTCGTTTTAGTTCGTTGTTAAATTTGCCTTTTGTGCTTTTTGTGGCTATGAAAAACCCCCGATATTTCTACCGGGGGAAGGAGATCATGTTTCATAACACAACCGGGGGAAGGATTCGATCTATTTAAAGAACCACGTTATGTAGCCACTTGTAAAATAGCTTCAGTTATATGGCTCCGCTTTGTCCGAAGTGAATTTCCAGATCTTCCAGATTTTCTAAATCTAATCCTTTCAGATTTTGCATTTCCTGTTTGGCTTTTTCCATAGTTTTTTCCACTTCTTCTTTATAAAGCAATCCCGCCTCCTGCATTTTACCGGTGATGATATCCAAATCCTTGAGATTTCTTTTTTCACCATCGACCCAAACCGAGATTTCGCCATCATCCAGGGAAAGTTCCATTTTTTCATATCTTTCACTGCTTTTGCGTTTGGCAACTTCACATTTCATCGTCGAGATCTTGCCTTTTCGGTCAATCTTGATATCAACCGTATCACCTGCTTCTTTCTTATTTATGATCTCACTAACCGATTTCTTTGATTGGATTTCTTCTCCGTTCACAGCCAGAATAATGTCGCCTGCTTTTAAACCGGCTTTTTCGGCAGGAGTGTCTTCGATCACTTCATCTATCGTAACTGTGATCTCGGTATTATCATTTTTTTTGTTTTCCACAATGTGCAGCATCACTCCGATCCATTTATCGTTATCAGATGTGTATTGATAGACAAATACATTTTCCGGTTTTTCGAACTGGACACTGAAATCACCCAAATTCCAACTTTGCGACGTATAATTTGCCTTCTCTCCCAGGATCAGGTCCAAAACAACTTCTTTCTCATCCTGAAAGATTTTGACTTCAATTTTGTTTTCCGGCTCATAGTTAGTCAGCATTTTGGTCAGTTGATCGATAGTATAGATTTTATCGCCGCCGAGTTCCATCAGGATTGCGCCATCTTTGATCCCGGCTTTTTCTGCTGCCCCATCTTCCACCAGATCTGTGATCACGATTCCATAACTTTTTTCATAATCACTCTTTTTCCTGTCTTTGGAAGAAATCTCTCTCAAAAATACACCCATGTAAGCTTTCTTTTTGATTTTGGGAACTTCCTTTTTTCCAAAAGTGAATTTGATAGTTTTAACTTTTCCATCCCGAAAAAGCTTCAGTTTCACTTTTTGATTCGGTTCAAAGTTCTTCAACATTTTATTTAGTTGCTCATGCGTGTAGATCTTGTCCCCGTCAATTTCCATCAGAATATCTTTGGCAGTCAGGCCAGCTTTATCGGCTGGAGCATCTGCCACAACTTTCGTGATCAAAACCCCGTAATTTTCTTTCATACCAATTTTCTGGTAATAACTCGAAGACACATCATCGATGTAAAGTCCCATAAATACTTTACCTTTTTCACCTGCAAACAGCGTGGAACTGAGCATTAATACTACTACAAATAACAACAAAAATGTTTTCAAATTTCTCAATTTTTCCTCCTTAACCCGGCGTATTCAAAGAAGCCGGACATTTATTTTCCTAAAAACTTATTCTTTTTGCAGACTGCTTTTTGGGTGTTTGATTAAATTCAGATACGATCATCAAGCCGCCTTCTTCGGAGGAAGTATATTTTCGAACCAGATAGGTTTTATCTTCCTGGAATTTATCAGGATCGATTTTCGAAGTTAAATTCGGATTGTAGATGGAAGTATAAGCCAGATTTTCCATACTGGAACAATCCTGTTCTGCTGAAATTATCTTGGTCGATTTATTGAATGCAAGGTTGTTTAATTTCAAGGCAATATCCGGTTTGATGATGGTGACGCAGCCAAAAATGAGCATCAGGCAGGAAAATGCCACTACTACTCTGAACTTCCATTTGTAACTTTTTGAAGTTTTAAAATATTTATCCAACAACTGGCGGCGCAGCTTATATTCAAACTGTTCGTCTTCCAGGTTGGGAATCCGCATAGATTCTAACTTTTTCTCAAGATCTTTCATATTCGATCTCCTTTTCCAAACTATCGCGCAATTTGCTCAGCAACCGATGCATCTTCACTTTCATGGCGCCTTCACTTTTCTTGTAAATATCTCCCAGCTCTTTGTAACTGAGTTTTTCGTAATATTTCAGGGCGATCAGGTTTTGATCTTCCTGTTTGAACATTTGCATTTTGGACTGCACCAGTTCAAAATTAATGCTCATATCCGTACCTTCCACATGATTGAATTCGTGCATATCAACGATCCTCTCCCCTCTTTTCTGATTGCGGTAGAACTGGTTGATCTCGTTCACTGCAATCCGGTAGAGCCAGGCTGAGAAGCTGCTGTTCTTCGAATCCAGATAACGGAAAAGCGACAGTTTTTTCATTGTTTTAAAGAAAACATTGGAGACTATCTCTTGCCGGTCGGATTCATTGTTCACTCTATGGTAAACGAAATTATTTATTTTCGGAAAGTACTTCCGATATAAATAATCGAATTCTTTCAGGTTCTTCTTGGCCTGAATTACTTTTTCCCTTTCCTGATCCAAAAGCCTGTCCTTTTCTTTTCTACAGCTTTAACGCTATTTGCTGAAATTGTTACAATTTATTTGCATAAAATTCTCGTTCCTCGTTCCAATGCTCCGGCGTTGGGACGGTTCTTCTCCGCTCCTGCGGAAATAATGAAAAATCGCTGGTTCAATCGTCTCAATTGAATCAAATGTTTCGCCGGATCGTCCCGATCCGCATATAAATTTCTCTTAAAATCGAAGCGTGAAACTGGTTTCCTCATTTTGTTTGGATTGAGCTGTGAGCGTACCTCCGTGCATTCTCATGATCTGTTTGGATAAACTGAGTCCGATGCCGGAGCCATCCGGTTTGGTCGTGAAAAAAGGCACGAATATTTTATCGATCACTTCGGGTAAAATTCCCGGTCCGTTGTCGAGAAGCTGAATGGCAATTCTGCCGCGTTTATCCATAAATGCCTTCATTTCGATCCTGGGATTTTCCATGTCCGTAAGAGAATGAATCGCATTTTTCAATAGATTGATCAGCACCTGCTCTATCAGTTCTTCATCTGCAGTAAGTTCCAAACTGGGAGGAGTTATATCCATCACACATTCGATCCCCTTCAGTTTAATATCTTTTTCCATTAGAAGATGCACATTATGAAAGATATCTTTAACCGGAACGATGGTGAATTTTGGTTTAGGAATTCTGGTTAAGTTGCGGTATGATTCCACGAAATGGATCAAACCGATACTTCTTTTATTGATGGTTTTCAGAGAATTCCTGATATCGATCACAGTCTCATCATCTATTTCCTGCGGCTTGCTATCCGTTGTATCGATGTCTTTCAAAAGTTCATTTATAGTGGAAGAAAGCGAAGCGATCGGCGTGATGGAATTCATTATTTCATGGGTAAGAACGCGGATCAGTTTCTGCCAGGCTTCCATTTCCTGTTCTTCCAATTCCGACTGAATATCCTGGATGGAAACCAGTATGATGTTCCGTGTGCGGATCTTGAATTCTGTGGCATAGATAGCCAATTGCAACATCATGTCGTTATTGGTAACCTGCAGCAGGATGCGGTCTCCGGATTTTAAGCTTTTCAGCTTTTCCACTAATTCTCTGCTGTAATTTTCCAGTTCATCGATGTTTCGCAATCTGCTTATTTGAAAAAGTTTTTTGGCACTATTGTTGATCATTTCCACTGTGCCGTCTTTCTGGAAAGCGATGAGACTGATGCCGATGTGTTGGATTACATTCTGCAGATAATGGTAGTGTTCTTCCTTCTGGGAACGGATCTTTTGAAAATCTTCGATCACATCATTGAAGGCTTCTTTCAGTTCATCATAAGCTGTACCTAAACCCTCGATTTTGAAACTGCGCGAAAAATCAGAATAGCGGATCGATTCTAAAAAATTGGTCAGATACTGATTTGTTTTCTGAATGTATCTAATCAGGTCAACGATCTGGAAAATGACCAGTCCTCCCAGCAACAGAGGAGTAACGTTGAAGCCAAATTGATAGATCGAAACGAACACTGCCAGGATGGTTAATGTGATCAGAAGTATGCGAACAATAGTACGGATTTTAAAATTCTTATAAATCATAAAGTTCAGCTATATTTCGTATTTTTCTAATCTGCGATACAGTGAGGCTCTGGTCAATCCCAGTTCTTTGGCTGCCTGGCTGATGTTGCCGTTGTTTTTGCGCAACGCCCTCCGGATCACATCACGCTCCACATCTTCGATGTTGTAAGTTCCCAAAGTTCCTTCATCGTTGACGCTCTGTGGAGTTTTCAGCATAAAATCGTTGACTTGCAGGATTTTGGATTCACTTAGAATTACAGCTCTTTCCACTGCATGCTGCAACTCTCTCACATTTCCCGGCCAACTGTACTGACGTAGTTTTTTCAAGGCTGCCGAGCTGATTCCTTTTATATTTTTTTTGTATTTATGCACGAATTGCTGCAGGAAATGTTCGGCCAGAATTTCGACGTCATCGATCCTGTCTCGCAATAATGGAAGTGTTATTTCCACCGTGTTTATCCGGTAGAGAATATCCTGGCGGAATTTTCCCTCTTTTGCCATTTGATAGATCGGCATATTGGTCGCACAAATCAATCTGACATTTACCGGTATTGGTTTATTTGAGCCAACGCGAATTACTTCTCTTTTCTCGATCACAGTAAGTAATTTTGATTGTAATGGTAAGGAGAGATTTCCGATTTCATCCAGGAAGAGTGTTCCGCCGGAAGCAACTTCGAACCTGCCCGGTTTGTCTTTTTTGGCATCGGTGAATGAACCTTTCATGTGTCCGAAAAGTTCACTCTCAAACAGGGTTTCACTGATCGCTCCGAGATCGACACTGAGAAAAACTTCGTTCCTGCGAGCTGAATTTCTGTGTAATGCCCGGGCAACAAGTTCTTTTCCAGTCCCGTTCTCTCCTAATATCAATATATTTGCATCAGTAGAGGCTACTTTCATGATCGTATTAAATACTTTATGCATTTCAGCCGAATCACCGATGAAATCATGAAAGGGTTGATCCAGAGTTTTACATAATTCATTCCTGCTGAAGCGCAATTTATCTGCTTCCACCAAAGAACCACGCAGCTTGAGTGCAGATGAAACAGTTGCCAATAATTTCGCATTCTGCCATGGTTTGAGTACAAAATCAACTGCTCCGGCTTTGATTGCTTTCACGGCTCGTTCCACATCTCCATAGGCTGTGATGAAAATTACTACTGCCGACGGATCGATCGAAAGAATTTTATCCAGCCAGAAGAAACCTTCCTGCCCCCCGATCATATCTTTGGTGAAATTCATGTCGAGCAGGATCACATCAAAGTTTTCCCTTTCCATCAAACCCGGTATCCTGTCCGGATTCATTTCCGTGTGAATCAATTCAACGTGGTTCTTCAAAAGCAGCTTCAAACTGAACAGAATATCTTCATTGTCGTCAACTGCTAATATCTTGCCATACTTTTCATTCATAAAAACTCCAAATATTTAAATTCATAATTCATCATCCTTCCTAAGCTTCTGCTTGGAAAGGAACTAACATCTGAAGCTTACGCTTCAGTACGAAGTAGAAACTTCGTGAATATCGCCATTCCCAACTGGAAAGTTGGGAATGAGCAGCGAAATATGCCGCCTGACAATTCTCATCACATAGCTCCTGCTATTTTGATGTTCCCCTGTTTAGGGAAATAGCAATGGTTAAAATGCAAAATCACTATTCTCCGTCAACTAAAAACTGTCCGCTACCGAACACAAAATAGTTCGATTCCGTACATATTTTTGGCTTTAGATATTCCTATTCCTCTACATCATAGAGCGTTACAGGTTTGGCACACTACGTGCAAATATCCTTAAATGTAAAATGAAAAGGAGATGTGGATGGATAAGATAATAAAAAAGAAGAAATGGACGCCAAAGAAAATAATCTGGTTATCTCTGGGTGGTATTTTTGGCATATTAATAATTTATAATATTTTCTGGGGAGATCACACTTCCAAGTTTAATGTGCAAAAAGACCGGATTTCCATCGAAGCAGTACAAAATGATTATTTTCAGGATTACATCACTCAAACCGGTACGGTAGAACCGATCAGCACAATTTATCTGGATGCTATCGAAGGCGGACGGGTGGAAGAACTTTTGATTGAAGAAGGCACCATGGTGAAAAAAGGGGATGTGATCCTGCGCCTCAGCAATACAAACCTTCATCTTGATATTATGAACCGGGAAGCAAACCTGGCTGAACAGATCAATAACCTGCGTAACACTCGCCTTTCTATGGAGCAAAATAAATTAAGCCTAAAAAGACAAATGCTCGATCTTGATTATCAGATTAGCGTTCAAAAAAGAGATTATGAAAACAGCGATAAGCTATTTAAACAAAAATATATTTCCGATAAAGAATTTGAAGAAACAAAAGAAAGATACCATTATCTGGTTAAAACTCGTGAATTAGTTATCGAAAATCAGAAAGCCGATTCGTTGTTCCGTGATATTCAGGTTGCCCAGTTGGAAAATTCAGTAGATCAAATGGAAATGAATTTGGAATTCGTGCGTGAAAAGCTGGAGAACTTGAACGTGAAAGCACCTGTCAGCGGCTTGCTGGTAAGCGTAAATGCCGAAATCGGTGAAGCAATTGGAACCGGCCAACGCCTTGGACAGATCCATGTTCTGGATGAATTTAAAATTAGATTGGAAATAGATGAACATTATATTTCTCGCGTGAATTCCAGTTTGGTTGGTGATTTCGAATTTACCGGTAGCACTTACGGCTTACGAATTCAAAAAATATACCCCGAAGTCAGAAACGGCCGTTTTGGTGTTGATCTTGTCTTCATCGGAGAAATTCCGGATCAGATTCGAACCGGTCAAACTTTCCGGGTGAAACTGGAACTTGGCCAGTCCGAAATGGCAATCCTTGTACCTCGTGGCGGCTTTTATCAAAGTACAGGCGGGCAGTATATCTTCGTACTTGATTCAACCGAGAAATTCGCCATTAAACGAGATATAAGACTCGGCAGAATGAACCCACGCTACTATGAAGTTTTGGAAGGACTGGATGCTGGAGAGAGAGTGATCGTATCCAGTTATGACAACTTTGGTAGAGCCGAAAAGCTGATACTGAAGTGAAGCAAGAAGAGCAGAAAGCATGGAGCAAAGGGCAAAGGGCTAAGAGATGAGCAAATTTAGATTTGAAGATATTGAAATTTGGGAACTGGCTATCGAAATACTTGATATGTGCATGGAGATTGCAGACATCCTCGAACAAGCTCATTTATATAGATTTGCAGAACAATTAAGAGCTTCAGGATTAAGCATTTCCAATAATATTGCAGAAGGCTCCGGTTCAAATTCAGATAATGAATTTAATAAATTCTTGAATTATTCCCGTCACTCTGCTTTTGAAGTTGCTAATATCACCATTTATTTGATTCACAAAAAATTAATTGGTTCAGACTGGAAACCAAAAATGATTGATAAATTAGATATTCTATGCAGAAAAATCACAAATTTTCAAAAAACATTAAAAAGGATAAAATGAACATGCGAACAACACCATGCACTCTGCCCTATGCTCTTTGCATTTTCGAAAGAATTGAGAAAATAAAATAAATGGAGGAAACAATGATTAAAACAGTTGATTTAACCAAAATCTACCGCACGGATGAAGTGGAAACTACAGCTCTGAACAATGTGAATGTAGAAATAGCAAAAGGCGAATTTGTTGCCATAATGGGACCTTCCGGTTGTGGAAAATCCACCCTGCTGAACCTGGTTGGACTTTTGGATAATCCCAGCAAAGGTGAACTGCATTTTAATGATACAGAAGTTTCAAAATACACCGAAAGAATGCGCACGAACATGAGAAAATCCAATATCGGTTTCATCTTCCAAAGCTTTAATCTGATCGATGAACTGACAGTTTATGAAAACGTGGAACTTCCGCTTCTTTACATTAAGATGAGTTCTGCTGAAAGAAAGAAAAGAGTGACCGAAGTTCTGGACCGCATGAAAATAGCTCATAGAGCAAAACACTTTCCGCAGCAGCTTTCCGGTGGACAGCAGCAAAGAGTGGCAGTGGCAAGAGCAGTTGTTACCAAACCAAAACTGATCCTGGCAGACGAGCCGACCGGAAACCTGGACTCCGCCAACGGCGAAGAAGTTATGGATTTACTCACTCAATTGAATGAAGAAGGCACAACTATTGTAATGGTTACGCACTCTCCGTCCCACGCCGAATATGCTCATCGCATCATTCAACTTTTCGACGGTCATATCGTTACGGAGAACATCAAAAAGGAATTTCATTTATAATCCTTGTTGCCAGGGCCGTTAGTTCAAAATCCCACCCTTGACTGACGGCTAATTTTTGCGGAAACACTGCTCTGAATGGCATGAATGCTATTCAACAGAATTGGAAGGAGACGTAATGTTTAAAAATTTTATTAAAGTTGCTATCAGAAATCTGTTGAATAGAAAATTCTATTCGATCATAAATATTCTCGGTTTGTCAATCGGTTTAACTTGCACGATTCTAATCGCTCTCTTCGTGCAAAACGAGCTTTCCTACGATAAGCATCATAAGAATTATCACAGAATCTATCGACTGGAATCTCATTTCAATATACAAGAATCGGAAGACCTTTTTGCAGCGACAGCCCTTCCTTTGGGACCTGCCTTAAAATTGGAATATCCGCAAGATGTTGCTGAATTCTGCCGCTTCATGGATATGGACAATAACCTATTCCAATATGAAGGAAAACAGATATTCGAGGAAAATGTTTATTATGCCGATTCCACACTTACAGATGTTTTTACTCATGAATTTATCTCCGGCTCACCGCAAGATGCTTTGGATGATCCTAATGAAATGATCATAACTGAAAGCTTTGCTAAAAGAATTTTTGGTGATATTGATCCCGTCGGTAAAACTCTGGAAACCGGTAATGGCATAATTTTCACGATCACGGGTCTTATCAAAGATGTTCCCCATAATTCCCATTTACGTTTTGAGGCAATTGCATCATTTATAACTTTGAAACAGTTTTTTGGTGCGGAACAATTTGATAGCCTGGAAAGTGCAGCTTTCTGGAATATCGGATTTTACTCTTACATCATGCTCACGGAAAATGGCGATATCAAAAATGTACTGAATGCTTATCCTGAATTTAATGAAAAATACATTAAACCTGTTGGTGATATGATCAATTCCAAATTCCAACTGATGGTTCAACCTTTGGCTGATGTTCATCTTTTTTCCAGAGTTGGCTACGATCTTCCAACTGGAAATATTGCTTATGTTTATACTTTCGGTATTGTTGCTCTTTTCCTGCTACTGATCGGCTGTATAAATTATATGAACCTGGCCACTGCCCAGTCTGCCGGACGGGCGGTTGAAGTAAGCATTCGCAAAGTTATGGGAGCTCAAAAACAATACCTGCGCTGGCAGTTTATTTTTGAATCGATCCTGGTTGCAACTTTGGCGATGATATTGGCTTTCGTAGCAGTTGAGCTTATCTTACCAACCTTCAATGATTTGGCAGATCGAGATTTGACATTTGGATTTGTTACCAATCTCGATCTGGTCATCGGCATTTTTGTAACAACATTTCTGGTGGGTCTTTTTTCCGGAAGTTATCCAGCCTTTTATCTTTCATCATTTATTCCGGTAGAAGTATTAAAAGGCAAAATTGGGAAGAATAACGGATCTTTGAGAAAAATACTTGTTTTGCTGCAATTCTCCATTTCCATTATTATGATTATTGGAACGTTCACGGTTATTCAACAATTGAATTTCCTAAAAGATAAAGATTTGGGATTCGATGCTGAAAACCTGGTCGTATTAACTATCCGTGATACTTTAGGAGTTAGAAATCTTCAGGTTTTCAAAGATGAGCTGAACAAACATCCTCAAATAATCAAAGTAGGCACTACTTCCAGCGTTCCTGGCCAAGATCATGCCATCATTGTGCATCTCTTTGAAACAAACGACGGAAGTATGGAAGAGAAAGGAATTAATTTTGTTTTTGTGGATCACGATTATCTGGAAACCATGAACATGCATATCATCAAAGGCCGCAGTTATGATAGAAACCTGCAGACGGATGCCGAGGAATCATGCCTGATAAATGAAGCAACTGCTAAAGTGCTGGGCTGGGGAAGTGATCCGATCGGTAAAAAACTGGGATTTGGTGCAAATTTGGACGGAACAGCCAATTTGAATACCAAGGTTATCGGTGTGATCAAAGACTTTCATTACGCTTCCCTGCATAACCAGGTTGATCCGCTTTTGATAATGCTTTCCAATGACCCCCAACGTAATATCTGTTTGCGAATTCGCCAGGACAATGTCGAATCAACCCTGAATTTCATCGAAGAAAAATGGCATGAGTTCTGTCCCAATTTCCCCTTTGAATATAGTTTCCTGGATGACAATTTGAATGAACAATACGTTGCTGAACAAAAAATCGGACGTGTTTTCACTTATTTCTCATTCTTGTGCATTTTTATCGCCTGCCTGGGATTATTCGGACTGGCCTCATATACTGCCGAACAACAGACAAAAGAAATAAGTGTCCGCAAAGTGATGGGAGCTTCCGTCTCAAATATCGTTTTCATTCTTTCCAAAGAATTTTCCATCTGGGTAATCCTGGCTAATATCATCGCCTGGCCTTTGGCCTTTTTTGCTTTGAAGAAATGGCTGCAGAATTTTGCTTATGCAGTAGATCAATCTTTACTAACCTACTTTTTGGCCGGCATCACTGCTCTTCTGATCGCATTGTTTACTGTTAGCTTCAGAGCCATAAAAGCAGCTCAGACCAATCCTGCCGAAGCACTGAAATATGAATAAAATCGACCTCACCCCGGCCCTCTCCTACCGAGGAGAGGGAGTTTTGAGAAAAGCAAGGAGAAAATCCCCTGAAAGGGGAACGGCTTTAGCGCTGGGACGTGTTTCCTTCTCGTTCCCAAACTCCTGTTTGGGAACGATATATGATGCGAAACTCCTGTTTCACCAATTTAAATAAGAGGATGAAATTATGTTTAAAAATTATTTCAAAATCGCCTTCAGAAATCTGATCCGACAGAAGGGATATTCCCTGATCAATATAATTGGATTAGCTATCGGAATCGGCTGCACTATCCTGCTCACACTCTGGATCGTGGATGAACTCAGCTTCGATAATTTCCACGTAAATGGAGACCGGATATTTCGGGTTTTAGAACATCAGGAATACACCTCTTCATCCATGGAAGTGGCAGTAACTCCCGGTCCATTGGCCGCAGCAATGAAAGAAAAATTTCCTGAGATCGAATATGCTGTTCGCTTCAATCAATATTCCTCTCAGCAGTTGAAGAACGAAACCGAAACGTTTCCCGGATTCATGGGATTACATGCTGATCCTGATTTTCTGAAAATGTTCACTTTCCCCGTTCTTCAAGGAAACCCCGAGCCGCTTTCCGAGATTAATTCCATCGTTTTAACTGCCTCGGCAGCAGAAAAAATATTTGGTTCGGAAAATTCCATCGGCAAAACCCTGATGCTGGGTTCCGACACAAAAGTTGTGAGTGCCGTGATAGAAGATGTTCCACCCAATTCCCAGCTTAGATTTGATTACATACTGCCGATCGACAATTTGTTAAAAACAGATACAAGCTTGGGTGAATGGGGTAATAATTCAATCTACACATATATCCAAACTTATAAAGGCGTTGATATTGCAGATTTGAATGCTAAAATCAAAAATTTTATCAAAGAAAATAACGAAGGCGCATCCTCAGATTTATACTTGCAATCTTTACTGAAAGTCCATCTGCATTCCTCCGGTTTTGTTGCCGATTTTTCGGGAATGGGAGATTTTCGCTACATTATAATCTTCGGCTGTATCTCACTTTTCATTCTCATTATTTCCAGTGTAAATTTCATCAGTCTCACCACTGCCCGATATACCAAACGTGCTCGCGAAGTTGGTATGCGAAAAGTTCTCGGTTCTACCCGCAAACATCTGATCTTCCAGTTTCTGGGTGAATCATATTTAATGGTGCTGCTCGCTTTAATCGCGGCTTTAGTATTGGTAGAATTGGTTTTGCCGCTCTTCAACCAATTTGTTTCCAAACAGTTGAGCCTGAGTTCCTACAGCAATGCAGCGTCTATTTTGCTGCTGTTGGGAATGACCTTGCTGCTCGGATTTCTGGCAGGAATATATCCGGCTTTTTTGCTCTCATCTTTCAAACCGGTAACAGTTTTGAAAGGATCTTCATTGGGCAGTCAAAAAGGCGGAAATTTCAGGAAAATTCTGGTTGTTCTGCAATGGTCGCTTTCCATCATCCTGATCATCTCAACCGTTATACTTTTCAATCAATTGCAATACATGCAAAATAAGAAACTGGGATTCGACAAAGAGCAGATTCTCTACACCAGATTTTATGATGACGCCAGTTATGAAACAATAAAAGAAGAGCTGTTAAAGCATTCCGGCGTAGAAAGCGTGACCTCTGTCCTGTCGCTTCCCCACAGTATCAGTTCTTCAACTTCCGGCGGAGAATGGTCAGGAAAAGCCGAAGATGAGACTTTTCTCACACATTTTGATAATGTGGCTAAAGGTTTTATCGAAACCTTCCACATGGAAATGGCAGAAGGAAACACGTTCCTGCAGGAAGATCTTAAATCTGATGAATTCGGTTATATTTTGAATGAAACAGCGATTGCCAAAATGGGTCTAACTGATCCGGTGGGCAGCAAATTTTCCGTTTGGGGAATGGACGGCAAGATAGTCGGTGTAGTAAAAGATTTTCATTTCAAATCGCTGCATAATCCGATCGAACCTTTGATGCTTTTGAGTATTCCCGGCTATCTCGAGAATATTGTAGTGCGAGTGAACAACACCAACGTGAGTGCAACCAAAGCGTATCTGGAAGAGACAGTTCAGAAATTTGCACCCGACAAAAAGATCGAGTTCAAATTTTTTGATGATCGATTTGCAGCCATGTATAAAGCGGAACAGGAAATGAGCACCATCCTTAAATTCTTTACCGGCTTGGCCATTTTCATCGCCTGTCTGGGTTTGTTCGGTCTTTCGGCTTATCTCACGGAACAGAGAACCCGCGAGATCGGCATCCGCAAAGTTCTGGGAGCAGAAATTCCCAATATCATTATCACACTTTCCCAGGATTTCACAAAATGGATTATCATCGCCAACCTGATTGCGATCCCGGTTGCCTGGTACATCATGCAGAAATTACTGCAGAACTTTGCCTACCACATTAAGATCGATCCAATTGTTTTCCTGCTTACATTCATTGTTTCACTGCTTCTGGCTGTTCTCACGATAATTTCGCAAACCATCAAAGCAGCTTTAGCTAATCCGGTGAAGGCATTGAAATATGAATAGGAATATCTTCCTCACCCTACTGTCCCTCTCCCAAACGGAGAGGGAATATATGAAAAGCAAGAAGAAATGTTCAACCCTTATATTCCCCTATCAAGGTGATTTGAGAGAAGCAGGAAGAAAAATGAAATTCCCCCTAAATAGGGCAGAGTGTGTGAAAATAGTAGCCCGACACTCCGTGGCGGAAAATCGGAGCCGAAATTTCAATTTTAATCGACGATCTCCCAAAAAGGAGTTGTTTTGTGTTCCGAAAAATCGGTTCATTTTAGTTTTCACGCAGTCTATGGGGATCGAGGGGGTTTCCTCCTTCTCGTTCCCAAACTCCTGTTGAAATCTCGTTCCCAAAGCCCTCTTTGGGAATGGTAGATGAGGCGAAACCCTGTTTCGCAAAGTTATAAAAGGAATTATTTGTGTTTAAAAATTATTTAAAAACAGCGATCCGCAACCTGGGAAAGAATAAATTCTTTTCATTTATCAATATCCTGGGATTATCGGTGGGAATTGCCGTTTCCATCATGGTGAGCCTTTATGTGGTCGGTGAACTGACGGTAGATAGATTTAACCAGCATTACGAAAATATCTACAGAATAGAAGTCGGAGACTGGTTCCATGTTCCTGCTCCGCTGATTCCAATCATCAGGGAGGAAATGCCCGGCCTGGAAGCGGTGGCGCCGACAGATCGTCAGAGCATAAAAATAACTTATAATGAAAACGATTATTCCATTAATAATACAGAATTTACAGAACCGGATTTTCTCGATATTTTTACGATCGAGATGATCAGCGGAGATGCAAAAGCTGCTCTGAATGAACCGTATAAATTATTATTATCCGAGCAGGAAGCCGGAAAGATATTTGGCGATGAAAATGCCGTTGGAAAGCAGGTGACGGTCGATAATCAATATTCATTCACGATTGCAGGTGTCTTTAAGGATATTCCGGAAAATTCTCATTTAATCATCAACGCTCTTTCAGCTTTTCAAAACAGAAAATTCATGTCGGGATCTGAGGATTTTTACGATAATTGGAGCAACTGGAACTATCAGACTTACGTCCGGTTGGCAGATGGAAAGGACCCGAATGAAACTATCGCATTATTTAATGCCGCTTTCAATAAAATCATGGAAGAAACAAATCCGGATAGATCAGAGATTCAATTCAGTTTAAGACACTTACGGGACATATATTTTTTTAATGAATTGAATAAAAATGATTTTTGTAAGCACGGTAATATGCAGTATTTGCAGCTTTTTTCCATGTCAGCATTGCTCACGCTGATCATTGCAATCATCAATTTCATCAATCTATCCACAGCGCGCGCCGGTCTGCGTTCCAAGGAAATCGGCATCCGCAAAGTGAACGGAGCCCGAAAAAGTGATCTGATCAGGCAATTCATGGGTGAATCCATCGTTGTTTCTGCGATCTCTTTTTTTATAGCGGTCATTTTTATCGAACTGCTGCTTCCCCATTTTAACCAAATTATCGGCAAAGAACTGGTTTTCGATTTTTTCAATCTGCACATATTATTAGCCGTTCTGGCCGGAATAGTTTTCATTGCTGTTCTCACCGGATTGTATCCAGCCTTTTTCATGTCCTCCTTCAAAACGATTTTTATCTTAAAAAAAACCAATATTACCGGTAGAAGCGGGTTAAGATCGAGACGGCTTTTGATGATCTTCCAATTTATCATCACCATTTCCCTCATCCTGGGGACGCTGATCATCTATTCTCAAATGAAGTTCATGGTTAATAAAGATCTCGGTTATGATAAAGAGCACATCCTGTATTTCTGGATGGATAGCGACTTGAAAAAGCATCAGGAAACTCTCAAAGAAAAACTTTTGGAAAATTCCGAAATTAAGAAAGTTGCCATCGCTCATTCGATACCGGGTAATTTTATTATGGAATGGGGACGCAACCTGCAGGATGGATCGAATGTAACTTTTTTCAGCGTTCCCTGTGATGAAGATTATTTAAATCTGCTCGATCTGGAAATCATCGAAGGACGCAATTTCAATCCTGAGCTGGAATCAGATAAATATTGCTACATCGTCAATGAAGCTTTTCTCAGAAAGTATGATTTGAAAGATCCTTTTTCCGTCACAATCGAGGATGGAAAGATCATTGGAGTCGTTAAAGACTTCACTTTCCAGAGTTTACATTATGCAGTCAAACCGATGGCATTTGTTTATTTCACAGACTGGTCGTGGATGATTGCTGTGAAAGTTTCGGGAAATGATATAGAAAATGCCAAAGAGATCATCGGGAAATGCTGCAGCGAATTTTCCGATACAAAAGTGGGAGTAAGATTTCTGGATAACGAAATTGAAGCAAAATATGCGAATGATAAACGCTTCAGTTTGATCTTCACAATTCTGAGTGTTCTGGCGATCATCATTTCCAGCCTGGGATTGCTGGGACTTATTTCCTTTGAAGCAAACAGGCGAACCAAAGAGATCGGCATCAGGAAAGTATTGGGAGCAACTCCGCTGGAAATTATTACTCTCTTCAATAAAGAGCTTCTTCTCCTGCTCGGTATCTCTTCCGTTATTGCCTGGATTGCCGGATATTATTGGCTGACCAATTGGCTGCAGAATTTCGCTTTTCGAATTCAGATCAGCGGGTGGTATTTTATTTTGTCCGGTTTGATTGCGGCATTTTTTGCCCTGTTCACTTTTTCATTCCTGGCTTTTAAAGCAGCGAATGCCAATCCGGTGAAGGCGTTGAAGTATGAATAGAATCTACCTCACCCCGCCCCTCTTGAGATCGTTTGTTTCACAAGCCGACTCATACCTATCGAGGAGAGGGAGATAGAAGAAAAGCAGGAAGAAATGTTCAATTCCTAAATTCCCCTAACAAGGAGATTTGAGAAGGACAGGAAGAAAACTTTTTCTTCCCCCTAAATAGGGCAGAGTGTGTGAAAATAGTAGCCCGACACTCCGTGGCGGAAAATCGGAGCCGAAATTTCGATTTTAATCGACGATCTCCCAAATAGGAGTTGTTTTGTGTTCCGAAAAATCGGTTCATTTTAGTTTTCACACAGTCTGGGGGAATCGAAGGGGGTGTTCGAAAATTTTCCTTCTCGTTCCCAATGCCCTCATTGGGAACGAAATGTGGGGTGAATCCCTGTTTCGCCAGAAGGAAGCAGAGATTAGGATAAGTTTTTTCAAAGGATTCAAGAAAAATTGAGTCTTTAGAGATAATAAAGAAAGAGTAATTAAAAATATAGGGAAAATCAGGAGGTTATGATGAGAGAAGTTGTTTTATCGATCCCGACACTGGAAGCTGAGCAGAATCTGGAAATCGATGTTCGGATCAACGGCAAGAAAAGGACGCTGAAATACCGGGTCGAAATCATTCACTGGGAAGGAACGGAACCTTCTTCGGAAGAGAAAGTTACGGTGATCAAACATGCCATTCACGATTATGACAAAGATTGGGAATTGATCCAGATCGGTGCACCGGATAAAGACAAGATCCCGCTCATGTTTCGAAAGAAAACAGTTGCAGAATAAACCATGGAATAGTTTCTGGAAAAAATTCTAAAGGAGTTAGTATGAAAAAAATAATGTCGATTATCGTGTTAATAATTCTTCCGCTCATTTGTGTTGCCCAGCAATATACTTTGGATGAATTAATAAATATTGGATTGGAAAAATCTTATGATATCCAGGCAGAAGTAGTAAATGAGCTGAACGCTGAAAGTTCGCTGAGAAGCAGCTATTATGGAGTTTTACCTTCTCTCTCTGTAGGGTTGGATAGAACAAAAACCTATGATCCAACTGATACTGAATGGACTAACACTGCCGAACTTACTGTGTCTAAGAATTTCTCTTTAAACGAACCGTCTTACTACAGCATCCGCACTTCCATTTATGGGATGAAGAACGCTCAACTTTCCATGAATGAAACCAGAAAGCAAATTGCTTATTACATTTTTTCCAATTATCTGGGTGTTTTGGAATTACAGGAAACTTTGGAAATTCAAAGAAAAAATCTGGAACTGCAGAACAAAATTCAATTGCAGATCCAGGTACAATTTGATGCCGGTGACAAATCACTTTTGGAATTGAAACAAAGCGAAGTTTCACTGATCGATTATGAAATTGCCGTGAATGAAGCGATCAATGCGCTTTCCAAAACGAGAAAAGACCTTTTCTCTTATCTGAATATCGATGATAAAGGATTCGAATTTATTGAACCAGCGTATAGCATCAAATTGGAGAAAACGGAATTTCAATTCAATAATGCACTGAAACAGAAATTTTATACCCTGGAAAACGGTAAACTCCTACATTTTCGATCGATGATGAATTTCCTGCCAACTTTTACAATTGGTTATGGCTTGGGTCAGTATAAACTGGATGAAGTGACTGCATTTTCCGATTATAATCGCAATTCTCAATCACTCTATCTCAGTGCCAGCTGGGATATTTTTGGTTTACTTGATACGTATGAGAGTTATTCACGCAGCAAGCGAAACCTCAATTTGCAAAAACTGGAATACAAAACCAGCCAAAGAGATTACGGCATCCAGCTGGATAACCTGCAAAATGATCTGGCAACTCTGCAGCGTTCTTTTGATCTTTATGAAGAGAAACTAAAACTGGCTTCTGAAAACCTGAACATGGCACAGGAGCAATTTCGTTTGGGAATGATCAGTTTGTTGGATTTGGACAGATCTAAGATAGATTTTCAAAATACTCAGCTTGCCCGCATCCAGAAGCATTATCAGTTAATGATAAAACAGGAAGAGATCAATCTTTTGTTATCTGATAAAATTCTGGGTAAATGGTAAAAGAATAATCAAAAAAAATGAAGTCGGTAGCTTTATAGATTTCACGCCTAAGGCTGCTAAGGTTCAATCCCTTCAGGATAGGTTTGGTGTTGTGTTTCTTTTCCGTAGATTGCATCTACGGCTATTAAAATTTAATCCTTTCAGGATAGGGGAAATTGAAATTGATGAATAGTAAGCAGCAAACTCGTAAGAGTTTAATATTAATAACTATAAGAGAATCCTGTGGAGATAAACTTTCTGTCAGGATTGGGATTGTGCTCTTTTTATCCATAGATTTCATCTTTGGTTATTAAAATTTAATCCTTTCAGGATAGGGGAAATTGAAATTGATGAATAGTAAGCAGCAAACTCGTAAGAGTTTAATATTAATAACTATAAGAGAATCCTGT
>JAUSOT010000149.1 GCA_030656075.1 Candidatus Cloacimonadales bacterium | reverse complement strand
CTGTTTGTTCTTCATCTAGATAAAACACGTTTTCTGGTTTTAAATCACAATGAACAATTCGATTTTCGTGAAGTCTTTTTATGCCTTTAAATATCTCTGGAATTACATTAGACTGTAAAAATGCAGGAGTATATTTTTTCTTAATATTTTTAACTGATAGTAAATCACCACCTTTTGCAAAATCACATACTTCAAAACAGAATTTGTCTTTATATTTATTTTCTCCTGCACCATAATCATATAATCTTAATATGTCTGGGTCTTCAATATTTTTTATCCTATTAAATGCTTCAGGATTTGGTTCTTTTTTGGGAGATAATTGATAATACAATTTTAGAGCAAATATAGAATCTTTTTGATCTCTTATTTTGTAAATTACAGCTTCACCAGTCTCTTCTGAAATTATTTCTATTACCATATACTTAATTTCGTTTAATTCAACAATATCACCTACGCCCAAATTATGTGCTTTTGTTTTATCCATTCGGTATAGTGTATCTCCCTCATATTCTACAGGTTTAATTAAATCAGAATCGTTATCATCATACGTTATAGTTCCTCTTTTTACAATTACTGTATCTGAGTATTTTTGAGTTTCTTGTTTTTTAGAGTCGGAATAAGTTTGAGTTTTTTTTGTTTCATCGTTTGAATAGGTTTGTGTTTTGTTGTTATTCGAATTATTATCATTAACCATATTTAGCTCCTACAGTTTTTTTAATTAATAACTTCAATAAAAATGCAACTGACATTATCTTCCGCACCAGTCAGCAATGCTTTTTGAAGAATGAATTCAGTTTTGTCAATAAGCGATTTAGAATTTGATAAAATTGATTTAATTTGTTTAATCGTTAGTGATTTCAGTAAACCATCAGAGGTTAATATTAAAATATCATTTATTTTGATATTTCTTAAAATAGTATCAAAATTTAATTTTAAGTTTTGCTTGTTGCCACCGAAATAGCTTATAATAGGACTATTCTCCTGTTGTGAATCCAGAACTTGATCTTCTGTTAATTTAGTCATAATATTATTACGAAATAACCAAGCTTGAGAATCTCCTGCATTTATTATTTTGAAATAATTATCACTTATCATTAGACCAACTAAAGTTGATCCTGATCCTAAGTAATCAAGATTTAATCTTCCTTCACTAAACAAATCAATATTTATCGAATTGAGGATTTCAGCAAGACAGTCGTTATCACAATTTTCACTTCGGATCAATTTTAGATTAATTTGTTCAAGAATATACTGTGCAGCCTTTTCTCCAGAAGGTCCTCCTCCAATGCCATCAGCAACAAAACAAAAACAATAAGTTTCTTTTAAAAGGTTATAAGCACCATTTTCGTATATTAAGTTTTGAATCAGAATTCGATCTTGATTCATTTCTCTTTCCGTTCCTTTATGAGTAAATCCCGCAATATTAAATTTCAAAATATGCTCCTTTTCAATCTTGGCATTATCTTCGTTTTCTAATTCTTAATATACCAATAAATAGTGCCAGTAGTAAAATTGATGTAATTATTCCATTGCCTACAGTAATTGGATTACTTTTATTTTGTAAAGCTGTCTTTATGATAGATATTAAGAATGGAACTGAAACAACAGCCAGAACTAATACGATTGCTTTTCTTCTCTTTACAATGCTTAAGATTAAACAAAAAGCAATTATCACAACTAAGATAATTCTCATTAAATTTCCTAATTGAAATTATTTAAAAAGCCACTAACATCTACACCTGCACCAATTGTGATATTGCACATAACTAACCTATAGATATGGTTTAATATGTGCAATAACTTTTTCCTGAAACATCTCGTTTACTTTTTTAATTTAGACCTTTTTACCTGGTGGATTGCCTTGGCAAATTCTTTGATCAGTTTAGGGTCATAATTCTTTTCCAGGATATTTCCGATCACGATAAAATCGGCTCCTGCTTCAGCTTTTCCAGCTGCTTCATCCGGTGTTTTGATGCCGCCGCCTACGATCATAGGAAGCGGAACATTCGTTTTAACTGCGGTGATCATTGCTTCCGGTATCGAGAATTGTGCTCCGCTGCCGGCATCCATATAGATCAACTTCATTCCGAGGTAATAACCGGCTAAAGCATGCGCTACCGCGATGTCGTTTTTCTCGCGGGGAAGAGGCATGCTGCCGCTCATAAAATGAACCGAAGTGATTTTGCCGGATTCGATCAGCATATAAGCAGTGCCGATCGCTTCCAAGCCGTAATGTTTGATGAGCGGAGCAGCGCGAACCTGTTCTCCGATCAGCATTTGCGGGTTGCGACTGGTGATCACGCTGAGCAGAAGCAGGGCATCGGCATGAGGTGAAACAAAATTGAAAATACCCGGAAAGATTAAAACCGGAATTTTCACATTTGCCTTAATCGCTTTCAGGTTGGAGTCAAAATTGTTGTTCACCATAATACTTCCACCAACTAGAAGACCATCAGCGCCGTTTTCTTCACTCACCCGAGCAAATTCAACTGCCTGAGATTCTGCCAGATTATCAGGGTCGATCAGACAAAAATAATTAGCCCGTTTCTTGGAAAGTTCTACTAATTTATCGTAAGTTTTCATCATTTTCCTATCCATAAAATTATTAATAAAATCAGCATATCAATTTTCATAAATGTCGAAATTTTATTGAAATTCTCTTTATCAATTTTGTTTAGAAGCAGAGTGAAAAATAATATCAGCGGCAAAGTCACAAGTATATGTAACATCCAGAAAGTCACATTTGAAATGCTGGTTTGAATGTAAAAAGTAAATCCAATAATCACTAAAGCTGGAATCACAGAAATTATTGCGGTGGACTTTCGGCCAAATTTCACAGCCATTGTTTTTGCTCCAAATCGGGCATCGCCTTCGATATCTTCCGCATCTTTGATGAATTCTCTGATGAGCGTATAGAGGAAAGCATAGATTGCTATTATCAAGCCGTTCTTAAGATTGTTCGCAGCCAATCCGCCATAAATGAAGGTGCTTCCTGCAGCATAGGAAACGATGATATTTCCTGCCAGGAAACTCATTTTAAAAAATTTTGCATAATAAAATAGAGCAATGCTGTTGAGAATTGCCAGGCCAACACAATAGAAATTATGAGTGAGATAGGATGCTATAATTCCTAATAAAAAGAGGAAAACTGAATAAATGTAAGCCGTTTTTGGCGTGATCTTTCCCGCTGGTAAAATCCGTGAAGGCTTATTCACCATATCTATCGGAAGGTCGAAAAAATCATTGATCACATAGCCTGCAGCTGCTATACAGGTGGCAGAAATAGCTGCAAAAATGACCTGAACGATA
The DNA here is from genome assembly GCA_030656075.1 of Candidatus Cloacimonadales bacterium. Classification (GTDB taxonomy): domain Bacteria; phylum Cloacimonadota; class Cloacimonadia; order Cloacimonadales; family TCS61; genus B137-G9. The sequence goes on along the minus strand of JAUSOT010000149.1, from coordinate 37,365 downwards.
TTCGGTTCAAGATTTAGATAGAATGCCCCGAAAAGAACCGACAACGCCACGAAAAAACAGTTGAAGGGTCGCAGGATTTTGATGAAAGGCATGACATTTCCTACGGAAGCCTTTCCTTGATCATATTCACATACTCGACCAGTACGTCGTTATTTGGCATGTTTTTGACCAGGTTATAGGAATCGCGCAGTAATTTTTCAGCTGTCTTCTTGGCTTTTTCCAGTCCCAGCAAAGCGGGATAGGTCGATTTATTGTTTCGATAATCTTCGCCGGGTTCTTTACCGAGAATTTCGAAGCTGCCGACTTCATCCAGGATGTCATCTACAATCTGGTAAGCTAAACCAATATTGAGAGAAAAATTGCCAAGCGTGATAGCAACATTTTCTTCAGCTCCAAATATCGCGCAGGCCAGTTCTACTGATGCTTGCAATAATGCTCCGGTTTTTTTGAGATTTATATATCGTAAAGTGTTGATCGTGATCTTCTTTTTGGAAGATAAAATATCTACAGCCTGGCCTCCGATCATGCCGCGGGTGGACATGGCTTTGGTAATTATCTGGATACAGTTCAAAGCGACTTTTTTATTATTGATCTCAGTAAGGATCTCAACAGCTTTTGTGATCAAGGCGTCACCTGCCAGAATGGCTGTTGCAGTTCCGAATTTCACATGGCAGCTGGGCATTCCCCTTCTTTCGGGAGCATTATCGATGCTGGGCAGATCGTCGTGAATGAGAGAAGCCGTGTGTACGAATTCCAGAGCACAGGCAGCCGGCATCAAGCGCTCCAATCGGTTGATGTTTTTTCGTCCGAGCAACATCTCATAGGTTCCCAGGAACAAGATCGGACGCAAACGTTTTCCACCGCTGAAAACACTATAACGCATAGCTTCATGCAATTCCTGCGGATATTCATCAGCTGGAGTGAGATATTTATCCAGAGCCTGTTCCAATAGATCAATCCTCGTTTTAAAGTATTCTTGTATTAACAATCTTAACCTCTTTCAATTAATAAGTTAGCGGGAGTGCAACTTTGCTGCCGGTTTTGGCTGACTGATACATGGCCAGGATCAATTCCAATGATTTCCTGCCGCTGCGGCCATCCGTATTGGCTGTGGCTTTTCCACTTAATGCATCAACAACATTTTGCAGATAACCTACATGTCCAAAGCCGTAAACGCTGGTTGGATTTGTGGCAACAGTTTCAATCAGTTTGTCGTCATCATCATAATCTTTAAATTCCCAATGATCGACTTTATTCACTGCTATCCCACCGATTTTCACGGTTCCGTTTTCTCCCATGATAGTGACCGAACCTTCATAATTTTTTGGAAATGTATTCATGGACACTTCCACCACGCCGATTGCTCCGGATCGGAAATGAATGAGCCCTGCTCCTTGATCTTCTGTTTCAATTTTGTGGTTCATCGTTGCTGTGAAAGCCATGACGGATTCAACCGGCCCCATTAACCATTGGATCAAGTCTAAGTAGTGAGAAGCTTGATTCATGAAAGCTCCTCCGTCAAATTCCCAGGTCCCGCGCCATTTAGCCAGATCATAATACGACTGCGGACGAGTCCAGCGGACGGTGGCATTGGCGCTGAAAAGTCGGCCGAATCTGTCTTTGTCGATCGCTTTCTTCAAAAGTTGAATGGCCGGATTTAACCTGTTTTGTTTGACGACAAATAATTCGACCCGGTTATCATCACAGGCTTTCACCAGGGCATCGGCTGACTTCAGATTAATTGCCATCGGTTTTTCCGTGACGACATGGATCTTTCGATTGGCGGCTTCGATTCCCATTTCAGGATGCATTCCGCTGGGAGTGCAGATGAGAACAGCATCCAACTGTTCATTATCCAGCATTATTTTATAATTTGTATAAATTGTTTTTATCCCGAACTGCTCGGAAGCAGCTTTGGCTTTATTTTTGATAATGTCTGTACAAGCCACGATCTCAGCATTTTCGATTCTGGCAATTGCTTCAAAATGCTTGCCTGAAATTCTTCCGCATCCGATCAGTCCAAATCTAATATCCGTCATTTCGAATTCCTTTCATACTTCCTTTTAAAACCATCCAAATATTAATCAATATATTCAATGTCAATAAATAATTCTTTTTTAAAAAAGAGCATCATCAATTTAGTAAACATATTTAATAAAAGGATTCTGCATAATTAAGTGTTTTTTGCCCCACCCGGCCCTCCCCAGAGGAGAGGGTGATGATTTTGTAAATCTTTTAAGTGCTTATCCTTCTCTCCTGGAGAAGGTGGTCCCGAACGCTTTCGGGACGAAGTCGGTTTACCCCGTGAAATTCAGCTTGCTGAATATTTCATTGGGGAAGAGGCGGATAATGTGAGTATTAAAATAAAAAGTTTAGTATTTAAGTTATTCTCATGATTTAGAAGAAGTTAGCTTCTAATTTTCGATCAGGAGGTAGTCAAGATGACTTTTAAGATTTTAACTTATTTTATTACAATAAGTTATGAAATGTGCAAAAGGCTTAACATATTCAATAATATTTAGGAGGTATTTAGTATAAATAATTATAAGAAAAAAATAATAATTTATGTTTTTTCATCTAACATGCCTAATTTTAAAAAGTTACATAAAAAGTACTTGACAGATATAAGCAGGTTCAGAAAAACAAATATCGTTGATAAATAAAGAAGGAGTAATAAATTATGACAAAAGCAGATTTAGTAAGAATTGTTTCGGCAGAAACAGGTATCATTCGTAAAGATGTAGCCCTGGCAGTTGATGCATTTTTGGACGCTGTTAAAGATTCCTTAAATGATGGTAAACACATTGAGATTAGAGGTTTCGGTACTTTTAAACTTAAAGAACGTAAAGAGCGTATTGGTAGAAATCCTAAAACTGAAGAAAAAGTAACTGTTCCCAAAAGAATAGTTCCAACGTTTAAATTTTCCAGAGCTTTCAAGGACGAAGTAGACGATTCAAACGCAAACTTATTGAGATAGGCTGGAGGATTAATGCCCTGCGGTAAAAAACGTAAACGCTATAAGATCAGCAATCACAAAAGAAAGAAACGACTACGCAAAAACCGTCATAAAAAGAAGGGTAAATAGTCTAGTACTTTTTGGTGTAATAAATTTTGCCGGAACATTTATTGTTTCGGCAATTTTATTTATTCTATTTGAAAGTCTTCTTCAGTAAGAATTTTAATGCCGTTTTTATGCAGAAGTTCTGCTGTAATTCCATTACCTTCAATCACCTTGCCGGAATGCGTTCCATCATAGATAAATCCAAAACCACAGGAAGGTGAACGCTGCTTTAAAATCGCTTTTTTACAGTTCACCAGCTTTGCAATTCTGAGGGTTTCTTCAGCGCCTTTTTGAAAGTTTTCCGTCACATTTATGCCATCGATCGTGATTACATTTTGTCCGGTTATTTCCGAAGGTGGTCGGGGTGTTGGCAGGCCGCCCAGTTGTTCGGGACAAACCGGAATTGTCAGACCTTGTCTCACTAATTCAATGATTTTTTCATGGGCATTATCTTTGCCGTCGTATTTGCATTTAATTCCGGCTAAACAAGCACTGACTAAGATCATAATTTATCTTGCAGGTCGGAAAGAATTTTGATCGCTTCCAGCGGAGTAATATTTTCTACATCTATATTTTTGATCTCATCGAGAAGTTCCGTTTTCCGATCAACTTTATCGATGATCGCATCAAAAATATCCATCTGAGAACTGTTGCCGGTCATTTGTTTACGGGCTGTGGCAGAAAGTCCCTGCGCTGAAAGTTCATGTTCTTCCAGGTTTTCCAAAATTTGTTTGGCTCGGGTTATCACCCGTTTGGGAATGCCCGCCAGCCGGGCAACCTGAATGCCGTAACTTTGATCCGCACAACCACGCTCGATCTTCCTTAAAAAAATTATCTGATCATTCCACTCTTTGACGATGATATTGAAATTCTTCACTTTCGGCAGCACGTTTTCCAATTCGGTCAGTTCGTGATAATGCGTTGCAAATAGCGTTTTTGCGGCAATTTTTTTGTTGTTATGAATGTACTCAACTATCGACCAGGCCAGGCTCAATCCGTCGAAAGTACTGGTTCCTCTGCCGATTTCATCCAAAAGGATCAATGATCTGGGAGTGGCGGAATTTAAAATATTGGCAGTTTCGATCATTTCCACCAGGAACGTGCTCTGTCCCATTGCCAGGTTATCGGAAGCGCCAACCCGCGTGAAAACTTTATCGAAGATCGGCAGATCAGCCGAAGAAGCTGGAATGAAACTTCCCATCTGTGCCATGATCACTATCAATCCTACCTGCCGCAAATAGGTCGATTTTCCTGCCATATTTGGTCCCGTGATCAACGAGATCAAATTATCTTCGTCGTTCAATTGAACATCGTTGGGAATGAATTCTTCGCCTTCCAATAATTGCTCGATCACCGGATGACGGCTGTTCTCAATTTTCACAAAACCTGCGTCATTGAATTTCGGTCGGCAATAATTGTTTTGATAGGCAATGAAAGCAAGGTTGGAAAGCACATCCAGGTTGGCAATGACTTCCACATATTTCTGCATGAAAACCACTTTCTCAAAAAGCTGTTCTCTGATCCGGCTGAAAAGTTCATATTCCAGGTTTTTGATGCGTTCTTCCGCACCGAGAACTTTTGATTCATAATCTTTTAGTTGAGGACTGATGAATCTTTCCGCATTCACCAGAGTTTGCTTGCGAATGAAATAATCCGGAACTTTATCTTTATGAGTTTTCGTTACTTCGATGTAATAGCCAAAAACGCGATTATAGCCGATTTTCAGAGATGGGATGCCGGTTTTTTTCTTCTCTTCTTCTTCCAGCCGGAAGATCCAGCCTTTTCCGCTTCTGCTGATCTCGCGCAGTTCATCCAGTTCCGCTTCGAAACCGTCTTTGATGATGTTCCCTTCGGTGATCAGAATCGGAGGTTCTTCCACGATAGAGGAATCGATCAATTCCAGAATTTCGGAATAATCTTCGATCTGATCATGCAATTCGATCAGCAGTTCATTATCGGATTCGGCAATGATAGAAGCGATGAGCGGCGCTGTATCGAGGTAGTTTTTCAGGGCGATCACATCTCTGGGATTCACGCGCTGCGAACCGATCTTGCCGATGATCCTGCTCAGATCGCCGATATTGCTCAGGATTGCTTTGACGTCGGAAGTGAGAATGAAATTTTCTTTCAAAGCATGAATTGCATCCAGACGCTTTTCGATCTCTTCCTTCTGCAAAAGCGGGTTAAGCAGCCACTGCGTCAGCAAACGAGCTCCCATGGGAGTTTCGGTTTTATTCAAAATCGAGATCAAACTGCCGAAATTGGAACCGTAGCGCATGGAATGCAACAATTCCAGGTTTCTGCGGGTCGTTTCGTCGATCTGCATAAAATTTTCCAGAGAATAATATCGCAACTGGCTGATATGTTTGAGATTATCATTTTTCAGTGATCTGATATAGGCTAAAGCTGCGCCGGCAGCCGTTCTGGCAGCCGGTTTATTTTTTGCTCCGAAGCCTTCCAAAGTGGTTGTGCCGAAATGTTTTTTCAGAGTTCGATCAGCTTCATCGGTTTCAAAATACCAGCTATCGAAAACTGTGATCGTGTGGGTATAATCCAGTTTCAGACCTTTCAGAAAATTTTCAATTTCCTTATCTTCCACAATGATCTCGGTGGGATGCAGTCTCATCAATTCGTTGCGGAGTTCAGCTTCCGAAATTTCCGTGAAGATAAAATCCCCGGTAGAAATATCTACCAGCGATAAACCGATTTTGATTGATTTCTCAGGTTTATAGATGGCTGCCAAAAAATTATTTTCAATCTTATCGATCAGGTTGCCGTCGATGATCGAACCAGGTGTGATGATATCGACAATGCCGCGTTTGACCAAGCCCTGCGCCTGTTTGGGATCTTCGGTTTGTTCACAGATGACGACTTTCAGACCGGCTTTGATCAGTTTTTCCAGGTAATTGTTCAGAGCGTGATGCGGAAATCCTGCCAGCGGAATCGGATTGTCAGCCTTTTTATTGCGAGCCGTTAAAGTGATACCCAAAATTTTGGAAGCTATTTTAGCATCTTCAAAAAAAGTTTCAAAAAAATCACCCATCCTAAAAAGCAATAATTTATCAGGATGTTGCTCTTTGATCTGCATGAATTGCTTCAGCATGGGAGTGAGATTTGCTTTATTACTCATTGGTTAATCGTAACGTTTTATCATGAAAGATTTAATGCCGTTATCATCCAGAACTTTCAGGGCTTTTTTTAATTTTGCCTCATTTTCAAAAGGTCCGGCAGCAACAATATAAAGTTTGGTCTCATTCTGCATTTTTGGGAATATGGTATATTTGTAGCCCGCTGTTTTAACTTTTTTTCCCAGGTTAACCGCATTATCTTCCGAACTGAAAGCTCCCACCTGCAGATAGATTTTAAGGTCTTCGCCGGTTGCTTCTTTTGTTTCCGTTTTTGGTTCCTGACTGCGATGAGAATTGAAAGTAGTCAGATCGACATCGATCATATCGTCGTTTTTCAGCTTGTAAATACGTTCTTCCGCCAGATAGCTATACTGATTGTACGGAAATTCCTGTTTCAGCTTTTTATAATAGACCAGAGCATCGATATATTTTCCCAGGAGTTCGCTGCAATTTCCCATTTTGAAATAAAGATATGGAATATTATTTTTTATATATTTGGATACACGTAAACTTTCCAGAGTGTCCAAAGCCTGTTTATATTTATGCTGCTGCAGAAACGATTCCGCCACGATGAAATAAGCGACTTCCGCATTATCAAGATTCTTCGTTTCCGAAATGTAAAGCTGCGCCGAGATGATTGCTAATTGATATTTATCTTCATTCAAATAAGCTTTGGCCAGCCAGTACTGTTTTTCTTCGATTTCCGGGATATAGATCTTTTCCAGACAGGAAATTGCTTCTTTATAAGAGCGGTCCAGCAGGTGGCTTTTGGCAAGTTCCAGCAACGCTAACTGACCATAATAATCATCTTTATGTTGAGATGACAGTTCTTCGAATTGTTTTAAAAAATCTTTTTGATTCAATGTCTGCTTAGCCTGTTTGTATTTCTGTTCAAGCTCAGGATTGCTGCCATATAATAATGGAATCAATATAAGAAAGGCTAATGCTACAATTCTAAATCTCATTTTCACCGACAAACCTTATTTTTTTATCCTGATAATCCCGTTTGAAGGAACTATTTTTGGCAAGATAATTTTCACGATCGTGTTTGGCTTGGTACTTTCGATTAGATTGTCTTCATCGTCAGCGATATTATCAACCTGCCATTTAAAATCAGCTTTTCTTTCCGGAAAAATGAATTCAATTTCGTCTCCCAGCGTAAATTTGGAACGGACCGCAACTCGAATATCATTGTCTTTGTTTTCTATGATCTCACCAATGAATTGGTAATCCCGCGAATAGGCAGAAGTGGCATGGTATTGAGTTTGAGAGGAATCGAAAACATCGAAGAAAGCTTCCGTATAATGACGATGACTGATCTTGTTCAATTCTTCCGAAAGCTCGCTTGGAATGGGACTGTTTTGCTCAGCAAATTGGATTGCTTCTTTATAAATTCGGGTGGAATTTGCCACATAATACAGGCTTTTCATCCTGCCTTCGATCTTGATGCTGTCGATCCCTGCTGCATAGATTTCGGGCAGCCGGTTTATCAGGCAGAGGTCTTTGGAATTCAAGATGTAGGTTCCGCGTTCATCTTCTTCGATCTGGAAATTTTCTCCCGGCCTGGAGTTTTCGGTTAATCGATATTCCCAGCGGCAGGGCTGAGTGCAATGACCTTGATTGGCGCTCCTGGCATTTAGGAAAGAACTCAGTAAACAGCGGCCGGAATAGGACATGCACATTGCTCCATGCACAAACATTTCCAATTCGACTTCCGGCACTTTTACTTTGATTTCCATGATTTCCGAAATCGTCAGTTCCCGTGCCAGAATGATGCGTTTTGCTCCCAGTTTTTTCCAGAACTCAGCAGCTTTCCAGGAAGTCACATTTGCCTGCGTGCTGATGTGGATCGGAACATTCGGAGCAAAATCCTGAGCAAGAGAGAATATGGCCGGATCAGATATGATCAGGGCATCAACCTTGATTTCCTGCAGAAATGTGAGATAGGAAGGCAAAGCTGAGATATCTTGATTGTGAGCGAATATGTTTACAGTAATGTATATTTTGCGGTTGTTTTCATGACAGAATTTTACCGCAGATGTTAATTCATTCTTGTTTAGGTTAGAACTTTTTGCTCTCAGCCCAAAATGCTTTCCTGCAGTGTAAACGGCATCTGCACCAAAATGTATGGCATATAGTAATTTCTGCAGATTGCCGGCAGGTGAAAGCAGTTCCATTAACTAAGATCTCCAGCAGAAATTGGTTCTGCCATTAACGGCTCATTACCCTCAGTAATTCTGCATTATTTTTTGTAGCCAACATTTTGGTTCTCAGCATTTCAATGCCTTTCAAAGGACTCATTCCTTTCAGGAATTGGCGTAGAACGAACATGCGTTGAACTTCTTCTTTGGTGAGAAGTAACTCTTCACGACGTGTACCGGATTTGACCAGATCGACAGCCGGATACATACGCAGATCACTGATAGAGCGATCCAGAACAAGTTCCATATTTCCTGTTCCCTTGAATTCTTCGAAAATAACCTGGTCCATGCGGCTGCCGGTATCAACCAATGCGGTGGCAATAATCGTTAAACTGCCACGTTCCAGAGTATTTCTGGCAGCTCCAAAGAATTTTTTCGGCCGGTGCAGAGAACCGGCATCCAAACCTCCGGAAAGAACCCTGCCGCTGGAAGGCTGCGCCATGTTGTAGGCTCTGGCCAGACGTGTGATGCTGTCCAGCATGATGACAACATCTTTTCCCAATTCAACCATGCGCCTGGCTTTATCGATAGCCATTTCGGCAACCTGGATATGATTTCTGGGTTGTTCGTCAAAAGTTGAACTGATCACTTCCGAATTTTCCGGGATCAGGATATTCCTCATTTCGGTTACTTCTTCCGGGCGTTCATCCACCAGCAGAACGATCAGATAAATATCTTTGTGATTCGTCAGGATGGCATTGGCGATGTTCTGCATCAGAACGGTTTTACCGGTTCGCGGAGCAGCAACGATCAAGCCTCTTTGCCCTTTTCCAATCGGTGTGAAAAGATTTATAACGCGAGTGGAGATGTTATCTTGATCTGTTTCCAGGTTCAGTCTTTCTTCCGGGTAGTAGGGAGTGAGTTTATCAAAATATTTCACGTCTCTGATCAGTTCAGGATTTTCTTGATTTACCGAATCCACGCGGATGAGTGCGAAATACTTTTCTTCATCTTTTGGTGCTCGAGCGGGTCCTGATACCATGTGGCCTTTTCTCAGACCAAACCTTTTAATCTGAGAACTGGAAACGTAAATATCGTTCCTGCCCGACGTATAATTGTTCTTCTTAAACCTGATGAAACCATAGCCATCATCCACCACTTCCAAACATCCTGAAACAAAAGCCAGACCATCCTGGGTGGCTCTCATTTCAAATATTTTATGTAGAAGATCATTTTTCTTTATTCCGGCTGTATCAGGGATTTCCAACTCCTTGGCCATCTTTTTGAGTTGGGCTAATGTTAAATCAAATAGGTTGATTTCTTCGTTTTCCATTAAGTGCTCCTTTTTATAATTGTTAATCCATAAAAATGAATTTCTCTCTCATTGACTGGGAGCAAAAAACTTTAATCATTTTATCGTGTCAAGAAAATTAAATAGTTAACTCTTTATTGATTAAATAAATAAAAAATGCAATAAAGAGCTTGACATAAATCTCAACAATTTGCTTTTCATAAACGTAGAAAATTTTGTTTTAGGAGGATTATATGAAAAAAAGATTTTTACTCGTATTTTTTGTTATTTTTACCGTAGTATTGAGCGCTACAACAATTTATGATATCCAGTACACAACAGTTCCGGGAGCGGATGGAACTTATCCCTCTCTTCTGGTAGGTCAAGATGTAACAGTTACCGGTATTGTTACAGGAGCAAATTTTGTACATGGTGCCACCATGTTCTTTATGTCAGATCCCGAAGGTGGTGCCTGGCATGGGATTTATGTATATGATCTTGAAACTGGTCCTGCAACAGGTGATGAAGTAGAAGTTTCTGCCACAGTAAGTGAATATTATGGTTTAACTGAGTTAGGTTATTGCACAATTAACATTCTTAGTTCCGGCAATCCAGTTCCTGATCCCGTCTTGATTACAACCGCACAATTAGCAACTGAAGAAGCTTATGAAGGTGTATTTGTAGAATTGAATAATGTAGTTGTAACTTCTGCGCAAAATACCTATGGTGAATGGTATGTAACAGATACATCTGCCACTCCTGCCCAGGTGGATGACGGATTCTTCTATCTGGATCAAGTCGAACCACCAATCGTTATCAATGTTGGTGATACATGGGCAATACTGCGCGGAATGGTTAATTATTCTTATGATGAATTTGAATTGAATCCCAGAACACCGGATGATATGATCGCTGTTGTTTCTTCTCCCCACAATATTGTAACTCCTCAAAGCGAATTTTACGGCTGCTATCCAAATCCGTTCAATCCTGAAACAACCGCTTATTTCTATCTGGCTGAAGATACTCAGCTAAGCTTGAATGTTTACAACCTTAAAGGTGAAAAAGTGCGCACACTTGTTGCAAGTGAACTGAGTGCAGGTGAGCATCATATCTCCTGGAACGGAAAAGACGACAATAACAGCAATGTTTCCAGCGGGATTTATTTCTTTTATGCTGATTCTAAAGACGGCGATTTCACCAGTGTAAAAAAAATAATCTTAATGAAATAGTATTCATCAAATTTTGAAGGAGGAAATTTTATGAGCAGATCATTTAAGAATTTTCTGAAGTTAGCTTTTGTGTCTGGGCTGAGTTATCTGGGCTATAAGATTTTCAGACTGATCAAAGATGCGATCGAACTTGAAAAATTTCTTCCCAGATATTTTGAATCTCACCTCGGTGAAAAACCGGAGATCAATCTGGCGATTACTTTCAACCAGACTACTCTGACTGCTAAGTTTTCTAAAGAAACTCTGGAGAAAAATCCTGATCTGGAACAAAGCATTCTCGATTATGTGAATAACTATTATTCCAGTTTCTGCCTGAAAAAATTCAAAGTTGTTCTGCTGGAAAAGGTTGAAGAAAAGGATGCAAAAGAGGAATCGATTGAGAAAACTGAATCACCATTAGAAGAACCAGTGCTTGAAACAATTCAAGTTCCTGAAGAAACCATTGAGACGGTTAAAGTTCCATCCCAAAAACGGGTGAGAAAACCGATAAAAAAGAAAACCTAAATTGAATAAAAAAAAGGGGGAAGCAGAAACGCTTTCCCCTTTTTTATTTCTTTCAACGTTTAGAATTTTACTTCCAAAGTTACGAACATATTAAACAACGGTGAAGGCGTGACGTACATATATGGATTACCTGTTAATTTGTCATCTACAAAATTACCATTATCATCATAATAACCACGATTGTAATCTGATGCAACCCGGGCAGAAAGGAAGTTGTCATCCTTGTTCAGAATATTGGCAAAATCGAGTCTGAGCGAAGCATCTGTCTTGCCTAATTTGAAGGAATACTTTATATTACTGCCGAATTCCAGGAAGGTAGGCAACTTGGATGATTTCATTTTATCTCTCAAACTGAAATCACCATTACCATCTCCAACATAGACGTAACTATTTGGGCCATCCATTATGTAATCACCAGATAATGTTTGAGTTTGATAAAACTCTTGTTCAGGCATGTATTCTGTACCATTCCAAATATAGTTTGCCACATACTCATTTTCATAATTGGCATAGTAATCATCCCAGAATTTTGCTGTGAAGCCAATTCGTAATTTGCCGTCGTATGGCATCTTATTAAAAGTATATCCTACCGATCCATTAATGATTGTTTCAGGGGAATAGGGAACCACTTTTCCCACCATCTCTTTGGCATCTCCACCAAAGATCTGTTCAACGTTCATCTCCGTCCAGCGATTCCTGGAAAGAGTTAAAGAACCGGAAGCATCGACATTTTTCCACTTCATTTTTGAACTCAATTCCAGACCTTGATGACGAGCCTGCCCAGCGTTCAAAGTTAAGCTTTCATCTCTGGCAAACACTTCTATAGAATCGTTCTGAGCGTTATAATTGTAGTTTGTAACGGGAATCGTTACAGATTCGATTTTGTCTGTGTAATCACTTATATAATAGTTGGCATCGATCGACCAGTTTACACCTTCATAACCAATACCAAATTCAATTGTATTGATCTTTTCAGGTTTCAATTCACCATAAAAGTGCTCTTCCGTATATTCATAATATTGTCCCAGACTGTCCTGGGCAACCAGATCAAGATAATACCTTTGATTTCCATCCGGTCCGTCGTAACTGCTGTACCATTCCATGGTTTTCGGTTCTTTGTAGGAAATGGAATAATTTGCCATTACATTTAGATAATCAGTTACATTATAATTTACACCGAATTTCGGAGAGAAGAATTCATAGGTTTTCTTATAATCATCGGCGGAGAATTTTTTCAGCGCTACTCCCGAAGAATCGACGATTATCTGACCTGTATCAGGATCGGTGAGAGGAGTATTTTTGGTGGCATAATAGAAATATCCGGTTGGTTCTCCTATTCCAAGATCATAGATTTCAAGAGGATTTTCTTTCACTTCCGAGTTGTATTGAGCCAGCTGGCCATCGATCATGATATTCAAATTGTCGATCGGTTTTACGGAGAATCGGGCAAAGGCAGACATATTGGTAACATAGGCTGTTTCATCATATTGACGGTCAACTTCGTCATAAACTTCCACATCATAAACAGCAGTTGAATCTCCGGTGGTCGGGTTAACATCATAACCGATCAAATCTCCCAGATGGCGGAAATTTTCTCGTTTTCGGTAATGATCTGCTTCCCATCGGCGGAATTCACCTCCCAGTACCATATCGACCATTGGGTGGATCTGTTGCTGATAATAGGTGTTCATTCCGAATTGCTTATGATCGCTGACGCTGTTGTTGCGCCAACTGTAATCATAACGGCTCTGATAGAAATCTGCACCAGTTCCATAGACCATTTGTCCTTCATAAGTAGGACCTACAATCGGAATCGTTCCGAACCAGACTGTATCCTGCGGATTAAATCCTTCCACCATCAGATCATAATGCTGATATAAATATAAAGCATGATGAGCGAATTCATCCCATTCATAAGCTTCAGGATCGGTGGCATCCAGGAAATCATCTCGGTAGCCAATCGCTCCTGTTTCGATATCGAATTTATCCTGGTTGATGTATTTTCCTCCACCGTTTCCGGTGGTGAAGAAAAGATTGGTCATCAGGACCTGCTTTTCGGAAATTTTCCATTCATCCCGAACGGAAAACTGCGGTTTGAAATAGTAATTTTCCTGGTTTGAATCATTATTTCGATTGTAGTTACGGCCCAGAGTTTCCATCAGATCTCTATCACTTTTGAAGTAAACCTGGTTATGATCTTGAGGAGCGCCGATGAAACTGGTATTGATGGTATGATTTCCAATAATGTTCTGAGCTTCCAAACCAAACGAATAGCCGTCGTAGTTGGTTCCTGTCAGATAATAATCTCCCCGTTTTTTTTCCAGCATGATGTTATAATTAAATTTTCCACCGAAAAGATTTCCGGAATTATAACGTACTAAAACATTATAATTGTATGGGTTATAATCGGTGATCTGGCCTTTTCCGTTTGCTACGTCACCATCTGTGTAATAGGTTCCATAGGAAGAACGTACAGTGATTTCCTGCTCTGGTGTAGAACCCATAGTTTCGATATTCAGTGATCCGCCGAATGCACCTGAACCATACAGCGACGAACCTGCGCCTTTCTGTACCTGCACAGATTTTACGTTGGAAGAGAGTCCTGTCCAGTTGCTCCAGTAAACTCTCTGGCTTTCCGGGTCATTCACAGGAATTCCATTTATCAGAACTTGAATTTTATCTGCTTCAAATCCCCGCATGGTAATTTCTGCATCGCCGATTCCTGTTGTATTGGCAAAAAGTCCGGGAACATCATCCAGAAGCTGCGGGATATCCTGGGTTGTATATTTATCCTGAATAGCTTCTTCACTAACATCAGTGAAAGCAATCGGTGTTTCCCGCTTGATCGCCCGAGTGGCAGAAATGCTGATACCTTCGATTTCAACAGCGCTGCGAATCAGATCGAAATTGGCAATGGCTGTCATGTCCTTTTCCACAAGAACGGTTTGAGAAGAGCGCTCATAGCCCATAAAGCTCACATAAACAGTGTGTTCGCCAACAGTGACATTCTGCAGAATATAAGTTCCATTGGTTTTGGAATAGGTTCCTGTTTTAGAATCTTCTAAAAAAACAGAAACTCCCTGTATCGCTTCACCAGTAGCTTTGACAGAAATTTTCCCGGCGATTTTACCTGTTTGGGCAAAACATACTACAACGGTAAACAGGAAAATAAAAATTAACAATTTCTTCATATCTCCTCCTAAATTTTTAATACGCTGGAATAATGACTGATTTCAGTGTTTCTATGTCAAGTAAATACCCAAGAATAAGATTCTTTGTTTATAGATTTTATTCAATATCACTAAAAATGTGCCGAGATTATTTTTATCACTTGACTCTGAAACGGCGTCTCTCACCATTGCAAATATTTAATTTTTTAGTATGGGAGAAGCAATGGCGCGGCTTTTCGGGAAAGAATATCATGAACATTCGAATTCCTGGTTCTTCAAGAGTTCAATAACCCGTTTGCAATATCGGGAACTGGTTTTTCAGAAATACCTGGATGAAAACCAAAACGTTATCTTCCAGTTTGAAGCTATTTCTGAAAGGCAAAATGTTTTTCCTGCCAAATTGGACATAACCTACAACAAAGCTAAACATTTCATCAGCGAGCATATTTGTTCGGAATGCGGTACAGACAGCTGCAGGCATTATCTTTCCGTGCTCAATTATGCCTATCATCATCTTTCCACCGCTCTGTTGGAAGAAGAGGTGGTACAAACTTATCAAACGCGGCTGTTGGACTATAACGAATTCTGGCAGCGCGTAGTTTTGAATGGCAAGATTGAAATAAGCGATATTTACGATAAGAACACCGATAAAATCAGGTTTTATTTGAAAACGTATGAACCAATGAATGTACGATTGATCGCAATTTTGGCAGCCGGACTCGAAACTAAGGAAGAAGATCTTGATTTTATTCAAGGTGCTGAAAAACAGATGATGGCACTGAATGAAAATGAACTGCAACTCCTGAGTTTACTACATCAATCCAAATGTTCATTCAGTAGAAAAGGCTGTTTTTTTTCCATTTACAAAGATAAATTTATTAAGTTCTTTCCCATTTTACGCAGCCTGCAAAACAAAGTATTTATCAAGGAAACCGGAGACCGCCTTCAGTTTATGGAAGATGAATTCCGGGTTAATTTCCAGGTGGTGAGAGTCGATGAAAATAATTTTCTTTTGAAGACTTCCAGCGCAGAACAGATTTCCGCTGTTTACGTGGGAAAAACGACTTATGTTTTCAAGAAAAATGAAATTCGTTCTATAAATTTACCTTTTTCTAAAGGAATCTCCGAACAAGTATTTGCAGAAGGTTTTCCTGTGGTAAAAGCGGATCTGGTTTATCTTTCATCGGTAGTGGCCAGGCAATTGAGTCTCATCAAATGCTATCTTGATTTTGAAGAAGGAATCGAATTGCCGGAGGTATATCACAACACGCCCGTAATTTGCTTCAAGCTGCATAAAGAAGAAGAAAAGATCATCCTGAAAGGATTGCTGGAGTATGCGGAAGATATTGTCATTCCCATGTCTGTGATCAGGTTCCCGGTAGAGCTGGTGCGATACGATCAAAAGGGTGTGACCAGCTGGTTCTACATTCCTCCCCAAATCCGCTTTCAGATATTTGAATTCGTAAAAAGATTTCCCGAATCTCAGGATAGCAAACTGGAAGAAAATTCTCAATTGATTTTTGAAGGCGATGAAAACATCGATGATCTGAAAAAAGTGATCTTCGAACATGCCGATCCTGCCTGGAACATCGTGCTTTCCGAAGAACTGAAAAATGAGTTCGTCTATAAAGTTTCTCTGCAACCAGTCATCAAAGCCCGAAAATCCGGACACATCAACTGGTTTGAATATGATGTGGAATACAATTATAAGGATATCAGATTCACTCATGCGGAATTGAAACGCTTTTTCCGGACAAAAGAAAAATTCCTGAAATTGGAAGATGGCAGATTGTTGTTTTTTGAAAATAAAGAAGCCTTCCAAGCTATTGAAGAAATATTAAAGAAAAGTGAAAAAATACCCGATGAAGGTTATCGGCTTTCCGTTTATAATCTGCCGTATGTTTATCAATTGAGCACGATCAATAAAGGCATTAAAATTATCGGAAACAGCTATCTGGATGAGATGTACAACGCAATAATATCCCGAAAAATGAGTGAGAAAATCCCGCTTCCTCATCTTTTGAATAATGTAATGCGAAGCTATCAAAAAGCAGGATTCCAATGGCTGGTGATGTTGGAAAGTTACGGTCTGGCCGGCATTCTGGCAGATGATATGGGCTTGGGAAAAACCGTTCAGGCTATCTCGGCGCTTTCACGTTTACCGGCAAACTCCCGTTCCATAGTGATCTGTCCGAAAACTTTGCTGTTCAACTGGGCTGCCGAAATCGAGAAATTCAACAGAAGTCTGTCTTATGTAATTTATGAAGGCAATCAAAAGGACAGAAGGGAAATCCTGGAAAATTTGAATGTGAATATTCTGTTTGCTTCCTACTCGATCATTCAGAATGACATCAAGGAACTTTCCAAAATCAACTTTGATTATATTATTTTGGATGAAGCTCAGCATATCAAGAATTCGACAGCTATGCGGACGAAAGCCGTGAAAAAGCTGCAAACCAGGCACCGGCTCGCTCTTTCCGGCACACCGATTGAAAATAATCCGACCGAACTCTGGTCGATCTTCGATTTCCTGATGCCTGGCTATCTACCTGTTCTCAAATATTTCAAAAATGAATTTATGAGCGAGAAACAGAAAGATGCCAATGAAAAACTGAAAATGCTCGTTTCTCCTTTCATCCTGAGGCGCAAGAAACATGATGTTCTGATCGAACTTCCGGATAAGCAGGAACAGATCGCTTACTGCAAATTGACTAAAATCCAGGAAAAAATGTATCTGCAGGTTTTGGATAACGTAAAGCAGAAATTTCTTCAGCTTGAGGATGAGGCGAAATCCAGTTATCTGCATATCCTGGCTGCTCTCACCAGACTGCGGCAGATCTGCGATCATCCGGCTTTGGTGGATGAAAATGTAAAACGAAACGAAGAACTTTCGGGAAAATTGGAATTGCTCAAAGAAATCATCGTCGATGCCATCGAAAACGGGAAAAAGCTGCTGATCTTCAGCCAATTTGTGCAGATGCTGCAAGTGCTGAAAGAGATGCTGAAAAGGGAAAAGATTTCCTTTGAATACATGGACGGTTCCACCAAAAACCGGCAGAAAGTGATCGACAATTTCAATAACAATAACAACATCCGTGCTTTTCTGATTAGTTTGAAAACGGGTGGCTACGGCTTGAATCTGACAGCTGCCGACACCGTGATAATCGTCGATCCGTGGTGGAATCCGATGGGTGAAAACCAGGCGATCGACCGGGCTCACCGCATCGGACAAACCAAGAAAGTGATGGTTTATAAGATCATCACCAAAGGCACGATCGAGGAAAAGATCATCACACTGCAGGAAAATAAAAAAGAAATGTTCGACTATATCATCGAGGGCGGACAAAGTGTGTTGAAAAGTATGAATGCGGAAGAATTGAGAAACCTGCTGGAGTATTGAATATTGAATATTGAAGATTGAAGATTGAAGATTGAAACCTTCCGAACGGTCGAAGAACCTTCGGAACGGTTGGAGAATTGAAAATTGAAAATTGAAGATTGAAGATTGAAGATTGAAAATTGAAACCTTCCGAACGGTCGAAGAACCTTCGGAACGGTTGGAGAATTGAAGATTGGAGAATTGAAGATTGAAGATTGAAGATTGAAGATTGAAAAACTGTCAGTCTGAGCGGAGTCGAAGACTTAGTTCCGGAAGCCTTCCGAATGGTATTCTCGTTCCAATGTTCCACGTTGGAATGAGTTTTTCCCGCTCCTGCGGGAAGAGTGATAATGACCGCAAAAGCGCAGTGTGTAAAGAGTGTGTTCCAACGCAGAGCGGTGGAATAAGGTGTAGAAGATGGAATATTTTTATTCAGTAAGCGAAGACAGGCTCGTTGAGACAAAGGTCAAACGATCGACTTTTATTGCTCATCTGCATTATGTGGAAACCATGCAGGAAGCGAAGGAATTCATTTCAAAGATTTCTGCTGAACATAAAACTGCCAATCACAATTGCTGGGCTTACATTATAGGGGAGAAGGGAGATACATTTCACAGTTCAGATGCCGGAGAACCATCGGGAACAGCCGGTCAACCAATGCTGAATGCGCTGAAAAAACATGACATGACTAACATCGTCGCAGTCGTTACGCGTTATTTTGGCGGTGTGAAACTCGGTATCCGTGGTCTCATCGAAGCTTATGGACTTAGCGTAGAAAATGCCATCGAATCAGCATCTCTCAAAAAACTCGTAAAATATCAGGAATTTAAGATTTACACAACTTATGATTTTGCTGATACGCTGAAACACCGGATTTCCCATCTGAAGGCTGAGATAATGAATGCGGAATATGCTGCGGAAGTGTCGTTGGAAATTCAAATCGAAGAGTGTTTGAGTGAAGAAATGAATAATTATCTATCAGAATTAAAGAAAGCTGGGAAGATAAGAATCGAATCGGAATAAATTGATCCGGAAAGTACGAGTTCAAACGCCTTTCGTTTCTTTATCCCAAATAAATTTATGAATTTGTAACTGCATACGGACTGATAACTTATCTTTCAAAATCCATTCAGCCAGAATTTGCGGGTCCAGTTTTTCCAACACGGTGGAAAAGAGTATTTTATAATTTTCGAGCTTATATTTTTGAAGAAAATCTTTCGACCATTCATAATCATTTCGATCGGAAATCACAAACTTGAGTTCATCTTTTTCGGAATCTATAAACTGAAGATTTTCCAATAAAAAACTGTTTTCAAACCCACTTCCCGGAGTTTTCACATCCACGATCTTGATGACATATTCCGGAACTTTTTTTAGTGAAATTGAACCGTTCGTCTCGAGTAAAATTTTATAGCCTTCCAAGTTCAGCTTTTCGAAAAGAAGATAAACTTCATCCTGCAAAAGCGGTTCACCACCGGTAATTTCAACCAATTTAATAGGTTTATATTTATGGGTTTCTAAAATAATTTCTTTTACAGATTTTTCAAAACTTGTTTCATAACTGTATTTTGTGTCGCAGTAATTACAGCGCAGATTGCATCCTGACAGGCGGATGAAAATGCAGGGAAGACCAGCGTAGGAAGATTCGCCTTGAATGCTGAAAAAAATCTCAGAAAGTTTTAACATTTTTCAACACAAAGGCACAGAGGCACGGAGGTCACAGGGAATAATTCTAAAAACTTCATTTTAAATTTATTATAATAAAACATAGAAATTAGCGTTGGAACTTCGTGAATAATTCTGAAAATCTTTTTAGAATGTACAAAGATTGCGCTCTGTGTACTCTGTTTCTCCGTGCCTCTGTGTTCAGTGTTATTCGTCATAGCCATTTATTATTCGTTCCCAGCCTTCAATCAATTTTGGGACATTAAAGTTTATCAGAATCCCTAATCGTTTATTTGCGAGCCTTAAATAGGAAAGTAATTGCGCTCTGTGAACCGGTAAAACTTGTTCAACAGCTTTAATTTCGACGAATAATTCTTTCGCAACTATCATGTCTATTCTGAAACTCGCATCGAGAGAAGCTTGTTTATAAAATAATGGAAAGGATACTTGCATCTGATTTTCAATTTCTCTGAATGAAAGTTCTTTGCTTAAACATTTCTCATAAACACTTTCCAATAAACCAGGACCCAACTGACGATGTACTTCAATTGCTGCATCTAATACTATTTTACTGATTTTATTCAATTCCGATAATTTCATAATACCCAAAACAAAGACTCATTCTCTGTGTTCTCTGTTTCCTCTGTGTCCTCTGTGCCTCTGTGGCTCTGTGTTGAAAATGTTTAGAAAGGCAAGAACGGGAAATCTTTATGATAACCCAGGATTTCATCGATACTGCTCGTGACTTTTTCCGGATGACCGATCACAAATTTCTGTCTGCCGTTGATATCGAACAGGAAATAATCAGCCACATCAAGCTTAAATTCCTGAAAGAATCCGGCATCTCCAAATATGGGAATTCCCTGATGCACGAGCAGGCCGATATTTTCTGTTTCCGTATGCAGGATATTTTCAAATTCATCAGCATGATTTTTATCAAGCAGCATCAAATTGGTATTTGTTTCCTGCAATATTCCGTAAGATTCCGGCAGGAACAAAGCTTTAGCAGCATTGGAAGTGATCATCTTGAAGATTTCTTTCATCGGGAAGTCAGGGATTTTGTGTTTTGCATATTTTATCTCTGATTGCAGATTTATCCCACCCGACATGGTTGAATCCGTGCCGATCACAACATTCACGCCGAATTCCAGGCAGCTTTGGATATCAAGGGTTTGACCGATCAGGAAGAAATTAGATTCGGGACACCAGCAAATCATTGTGCCGCTTTCGGCGCATTTTTTCAATTGTTCTTTATTCAAAGCGATTCCATGAACCATTAACGTGTTGGATTGCAGTAATCCCATTTTTATCAATTTAGGAAAACAACTTCTGGCATCATCATCCGTGCCTTCTCCCAGATGAACGATGAACGGTTTTTTCATTCCGGCTTTTTTCCACTCGGTCACTGCGTCGTCACCACCCCACCAGTTGCCCATATCCAATGAATGACATTGAGTATATTCCTGCAAAACAAGGATGGGGTTGTCTTCATAATATTCGGGTTTCTGATTGTTGATATGATCCTGCACAACAATGCAGCCGGAAAACAGATTCTTGTAAATTCCCAACTTTATAATTAACGGAGCATTTCCCTGAGTCAAATCGAACGATCCGTCATTGATCCAGACTTTGTTGCGCTCCAGGAAAGTTGGGGTAAACCGCATTTTATCGACCCAGAGGCTGACGTTTTTGTAAGGTTTTCCATCACCGGCTTTGGGGTACCAGTTGCTGATCAGGTGATCATGGCAGTTTATGAAAGGAGGGTAGGCAACAAATTCGCTACAATCTATCACTTTATCACTGCCATTTTCCAGGTCGCTTTTCAAATTCACATCAGTTTGCTTCACCACTTTTTCTGCGTTATACACGCAGGAAGATACTTTAAATCGCATAATTTCCTACTTAAGTTTTTTTATTAACTGCGGAACTACTTCAAATAAATCTCCGACTAAGCCCAGATCGGCAATTTTGAAGATCGGAGCGTCGGGATCTTTGTTGATTGCGATAATAAAATCGGAAGACTGCATTCCAGCCAGGTGCTGGATGGCGCCGGAGATTCCGACAGCGATATAAATGGTAGGCTTGATCGTTTTCCCGGTTTGGCCGACTTGATGTGGATAGGAAATCCATTCGGCATCAACTGCTGCGCGGGAACCGCCGACTGCCGCACCAAGAGCTTTGGCTAAAGACTCGATCAGAGCGAAATTTTCTTTATTTTTCAAACCTCTACCGCCGGAAATAACTACATCTGCATCGGTCAGGTTCACGGTCTGAGTTTCATCTTTCACGAATTCCAGGAATTGTGTTTCGTCGGAAAAATCGGAAAAATCAATTTTCTCCTCTATGATTTCACCTCTTCTGGAATCATCTCTTTTCAAAGGGTCCATCACTTTGTGGCGAACGGTTGCCATCTGCGGTAAATGATTTGGTGTGACGATGGTCGCCATGATATTCCCGCCGAAAGCCGGTCTGGTTTGTTTCAAACCGCCATTTTCCGTATCGATCTCCAAGCCTGTACAATCGGCTGTCAGTCCTGTTTTCAATTCCACTGCCACACGCGGAATGAAGGAACGTCCCTGTACGGAAGCTCCGGAAATAATGATTTCAGGTTTGTATTTCAGAGCCAGATCTGTGAGCGCTTTTGCATAAGGAAGATCGAGAAAATGTTCTAATTTTTCATCTTCAGCAACAATAACTTTATCAGCTCCAAAAGCTATCAGTTCCTTGGTTAGATGTTTCACGTTATTGCCCAATAAAACCGCAACGAGTTCTGTTTCCAGCTGATCTGCCAACTCGCGTCCTTTCCCCAGCAGTTCATAAACGACCTGAGCGATTTGTCCGTTTTTCTGTTCTGCAAAAACCCACACGTTCTTGTATTGGTTGCGGTCGATTTTGTGCTGCCCGAATTTTCGAATAATGATGGCATCAAATGTACAGGCACTCACGCAAGCGCCGCAAAGCGTACATTTATCCATATTTATTTCTGCGATTTTATCAATGATTTCAATTGCTTCATAGGCACAAGCTTTCAAACACAACTTGCAACCTACGCAATTATCACGAATTACTTCTATCATTCTGTGAAATTCCTCTCTATTTTTTGAATTAAGTTATATTCATACTAGATGACGTCAAGTTTAAATTTTTCGGGGAATTTTTATTCACTTTTTTTGAGATAACTACTGAATTCGTTCAGATATAACCAAATTCTTTGAGTGAATTTTTTTTCTTGCGCCAGTTGGGCTTGATCTTCACCCAGAGTTCCAGCTTCACTCTTTTTCCTACGATCGTATGAATTTCTTTCTCGGATGCTTGTCTTAATTTCCTGATGTTTTCACCATTTTTTCCAATCAGGATCGGCTTTTGAGAATCTCGTTCCAACCAGATATTGGCGGCAATTTCTACTTTATTTGGGAAGTCGTTATAATTTTCAACAACGACAGTGGACGCATAAGGCAGTTCATCCCGATAACTAAGAAAAATCTTTTCACGGATAATTTCCTGCACGAAGAACCTGAGCGGCAGATCGGATACGTCATCGGGGGAATAGAAGGGTGGATTATAGGGCAAGAACCTGGAAAAAATTTCCAGCAAATTATCAACATCTACTTGCTGAATCAAAGATAAAGGAATAACTTCTTCAAAATTCATGGTGGAAAGCAAAGCTGTCTGTTCTTGGCATTTTTCCTGATCGACCAGATCGATCTTGTTCAGAATCGCAATCTTCGGTACTTTTAATTTCTGAATAAGTTTGATCACTTCTTCATCATACTCGGTGGGAAATTTGTGAGCATCGGTGATAAAGATGATAAAATCAGAATCATTGATCGAATTTACCAGGTATTTCCGCATTTTTTCATGCAGTTCATAACGGGATTTCACATAACCGGGAGTATCCAGGAAAACTATCTGCTTTTCGGCATCAGTATAGATTCCTTTCACCTGCTGGCGGGTAGTTTGCGGTTTGGGAGAAATGATCGAGATTTTTTCCTTTAATATCAGGTTGAGCAGCGTTGATTTTCCCACGTTTGGTTTGCCCACGATCGAGACGAAACCTGCTTTAAAATTTTTTGGGATCGAGCTTTCTGAAACCGGCATTATTTTTTTATCATACAAATATTGAAAATGAGCGTGTGCAGGATAATTTCCTCTTTGATGTTCAAAGATTTAGCATCGATATCCGCTTGCAACAGGGTCGAAAGTATTTTTTTTGTTTCCTGGTAATTATAATTTTTGGCAGCATAAATGTAATCATTCCTGAATTTATAATATACATCGTTCAAATGGCGGTTGGCAATTTCCGAATCACTGATGCTGTTGGCTCTGAGAGCTAAAATCTTCCAGATCACCAGGAAATACCTGCTGAGCATCGTGATGATAAAGATAATCAATTTATTGGGATCTTCGTTGCTCAATATGTTTTCCAGGGTCAGCAAACTCATCTTCAAGTTGCGTTGTCCGAGGGCGTTTTGCAGGTCAAAAATTTTATTGGATTTGGATTTTCCAACAACTTCTTCCACATCTTCATAAGTGATATTTCCCCGATTTTTGGTGAAAATGATCAATTTCTCCAATTCGTTCGAAGCTATGGAATAATCGTTTTCGATGCTGCCGGCAAACAGGATGATAGAGTTATTATCCATGTTGATTTTCTTTTTTCCTAATTCTGCTCTCAGCCAGCGGATCAGGTCTTCCTGTCCGTAAGGCGAACGGCAGGCGATCACAACTGAATTTTCTTCGATGATCTTGGTGGAAGCTATCCGGGCATCGCTGGTTTCCGCAGTCAAAACTAAGATAGAGCTTTCCAGCGGTTTCGCTATGTATTCTGCAATCAGGTTTTTGTCTGTGGTTTTCATCTGATCGAATGAGCGGATAACCACCATCCTGGATTTGGACATAAAGGGTGACATCTCAAGTTGTTCCAAAGCGTTAACGGCGGAATTTGTATCGCCATAAAGCATAGTGAAATCGAATTCATCAACTTCAGTGCCCATGAATCTTTGAATGATAGCCTTTTGAACGATATCGATCAGATAGGATTCCGTCCCGACAATATAGTAAGTATTTTGTCGTTTCTGGTTGGGAAAATCACGCAGAAAATCATAATGCGGAATTTGCGCTTTCTTGCTCATTTAATTTTTCTCCGGATCGCCCAGATTCAACTCGGTAAGTACGACTCCCAGAATCGAGAATACAGCAAAAATGAAGAATCTCCAGACAAACTCAGGGAAGATATGACCGGCAAAACCAAGCTGCCAGGAATAAATCGTGTAAATAATGCTGACGCTGATCGCGCTAATCGCAGCAGATGTGATTCGTTTCCATAATATCATTCCACCGGCAGTTCTCGTGATAAGCGAACCAAGCAGGAAGGGCAGGAACATTCCCAGCCACCAGACTTGTTTGATTTCCATCATTTGCTGCTCTGAATGCAGGAAATAATAATCCGATCCAATGAAAAGCGCCGAGAAAATGATGATAAAAATCGGGACAGGCCAAAGGCGGGATTTTTGTCTTTTGCGCAATTCCATCCGCCTGTTCATTTGCCCACGGATCGTGAGCGGCCAATTGTAGAATAAACCGAAAATCCAATGTTCGAGAAGAGCGCCGCCTTCCCCGAAAACCGGCACGATATGCACCGCTTCGGTAGCCCAGTGTCCGGCCATGAAACGCGCCAGGGCGGGATATTTATAGGTCATTTGAATGGGGAAAGCCAGGTAGCCGATATATTTGAAAAATCCCAGAAAAACAGCGATGTTATAATTTTTGAAATCCTTTTCTTTGATCACCAGATAAAGTACGTACAAACCGCGAGTAAGCGAACCGGGAGATATTGGAATGACCTGGAACAAAGCGATAATACCCACTCCGATTCCCCATGATTGTGTTTTGGGCATTTCGGGATGAGTGATCACATAGATCACGGCTATCGCCACAGATACAACCTGAGTGATCGGAAGTGTGCAAATGTGCACTGCCAGACTTTTTAAATATTTCTGAATGAATGGTTCGTTCAATTGCGATTCGATCGTCATGGCATCGTCGTCTGATAAAATGTGCTTTTTCTTGCCTTCCGCCAGCATGCTCATCAACCATTCTTCCCGCAATTTGGTATCGAAATACAAACGGATCGGACGTACAAAAATGAACCACAGACTTTCTTTAAAATATGTGAAATCAGTAACGAATTTATGCAATCCCGATGGCAAAATAGATAAAATTAAATGTCCGAGGAATAAAAAGAAATTTCCTGGAATCTTCAGAGCAACTGCTTCCAAAATGCGATTTTGCCGATACCAGTTTATCGCTTTTTCGGCAGCTGAAGCTTTGACAGTTCTACTAAGATATTTCCAATTATAGATGATTTTTAGATAATGTTTTCGCCAGGGTTTATTACCGCAGAATTTAATGAAATATTTGCCCAGAATTGGAATTATGCCGATCAAAAATAACCAGAAAGTGAGAAATTTATTTTTCTGCCAATTAACTTCAGTTTCGGAAGTGATCAGGTTTTTGATCTTCCATCCTGTAACAGCGCTGGAAAGCATAGTTTTCCATAATTTCCCGCTGAATAAAAGTCGGAAATGATTGTGAGTGATATCGGGAACGGAGTTGCGGTAGATGTCTTCCATCTCCGTCAATTCCTGGAATTGATCTTTTATATCAGCGAATTCAGTTTTGTTTTTTTCCATGAAAGCAGCCAGTTTTTTCAGGCTGCCGTGGTCGAACTGGACTAAACTTCCACGCAGAATTCCTTTACCGATCAATTTAAAATCACCCGGGCTCATCGGCAGGAAGGGAAGCAGCGCCAAACCGGCCCGGAAATCTACTGCTACCAAACCGCTATCCGGTGGAGTTTTATCTCTTTTAAGGCAGTTCGGCTGACTTTTGCAGGTGCTCCATTCGTATTGCCTGGCGAATTCATAACCACCCATTTCGTTCAAGAGTTGCACGAATTCCTTCATGAAAATTTTCTTGGTTCTGTATTCGATCGAGTTCAGTTTGCTTTCATCGACTTGCTTGTGGCGGTTCCATTTTTGCAGAATATCCATGTGATTTTCCACTTCCAACTGCCAGGTTCTGCCCTCCACCCATTCGCTGATCTCTCCGCAACTTCCCAGAGTTTCATCGATAAAAGTGGCATAAATATCAACGATCGAATTTTCATTTCCAAACCGCAGTTTGGCTGCTCTGCGGATGAATTTCTGCCAGAGCGCTCCAGCTCTGGAGGCTGCCGGATTTACCTGTAATTGGAAAGGACCTTGAAATCCGAGCCAGTAAACTGCATCGCGGAAAAGCTTGGAAAAACCGGAAGGCGGAATCAAAATCTTGATGGCGTAGGTTTTGCCAATTTCCAGGAAATTCAGATTCTGCTTATTTTCCAGCAGAATGACTTTATAAACTTGTCCGGCAAATCCGCCGCCGACGAATTTATCAAGGCGGATTTTAATTTTCCCCGACTTTTTATCGTCCAAGGATTGAACATCGTAAACTAATTCCATTCCTGCATCATAGCGGGTTATCCGCATTTTACGAAGCAGATTGGCTTCAGTAAAAATTTTTTCCAGTTTTCTTTTAACTTGCAGATCGAATTCAGACATTATTTTCCTATTTTTTGCAAATCATTTACATTATTTCAGGCAGATTATTTTCAAATATTTTCGATACAGGAATGATTTCAAAATCTAATTTATTCACTCGTATGATGAATTCTTTCAAATATTCATAACGTTCTTCAGTGGCGCAATGAGTGATTACCAGTATTTTATCGCGAGATTTTGCCAAAGCTTTCAATTGATCCAATTTGATTTTCATAGTTTTCTGGGAAACGTCCGGTGTATCCAGGAAGATACTCGATTTGAAAGTAGGGATCATCATTCTTTTGGCCACATCGAAGGCAATAGAAGAATTGGAAGTCCGGCTGTCGATGAAGAACAAATTGTTCTCTTTGATCACCTGCAACACAATCTGCATCACGTTTTCATCAGTCGTAACCAGTGATCCCATGTGGTTATTAGCTCCGATGCAAAGCGGAAGCTGCTTGATGAAACGTTTCATTTTCCTGGTGATCTCACGTACGGTTTGATGTACATAAATAGCGTTTTTTCCCGGATTATTCTGTGGGTAACTGATCGGTTCCATGGGAATGTGGATCATAGATTCATGCCCTGTATCAGCAGCTCGATACATTACAAGTTCACTGAATTTCTGATCCGGTAAAATGGCAAAAGTTATATTTTTATCCAGGCTGCAGAATTTTTCCAGAAGCGCATCATTATGAATTCCAAAATCATCCACTACGATAGCTAATTGAGTTTTCTTACTTTTCGTCGTTGTGAGCTTGGCATAATAAAGCGTCACTTCATAAGCTTGTTTATCATCCTGATCAACGATATCCAAAACCTGCTTATTCCCGTTCTGCAATTCCTTACCGGCGAGCACTTTACCATTGGCGATTTCCACCTGTCCGGAAAGGATCATGTTGGCGTAATTCAGATCCATTTCATCACGATCTATTCCCAGAGATACGTAGATCGCTTCATCACTGACTCGATGGCTGAAATTTTCGTCAGGAACACCCAGCAAAATCTTAGTATGAATGAGAGCATCCAGAACGGTTCTATCCTGATAAATCTGGTTAACTTTGACGCGTGAATTGCTGATACCTTTCGTTAAATTAATGATTTTGTCAATATTGAAATATAGGATCAATAAAACAAATATGGCCAGTAGAAACAAATACAGGCGGTTTCGGTTAAACTGCTTCTTTTTTTTAGATTTACGTTTATATTTGCGTTTCGCCATTTCCTTACCTTTTTATAGAGGATTTACATTTTTCAGAGCTTATCAAGTCAAGGTTTTTTATTGATAGAAAAATTAGAGAATTCCGATAGGATTTAGTTTCTTCGTTGAGACTTTGCAGGATATAAACATAAAACATTCTGGCCTGCCCGGGCGAAGTCCCGAACGCTTTCGGGACGAAGACTGGTGGGTGCTGAGGGACTTGAACCCCCGACCACCTGCTTGTAAGGCAGGCGCTCTCCCAACTGAGCTAAGCACCCGAAAATCTATCATGAAAAATGAAATGGCTTGTTGAGGTGTAGTTTGGAACTATAAACCTCAGTTTTGATTGGTTTTGTCCCGATTACTTTCGGGGTTTCACGGGGACAGTTTTCGCTTTTCACTTCGTTCAATTCGAAAACTGGTGGGCGCTGAGGGACTTGAACCCCCGACCACCTGCTTGTAAGGCAGGCGCTCTCCCAACTGAGCTAAGCGCCCATTTCATTATTATCATTTATTTTATTAGCAATGATCGACAAAAATTGGTCGGGGCGAGAGGATTCGAACCTCCGACCCCTGGTTCCCAAAACCAGTGCGCTAACCGGACTGCGCTACACCCCGACAAGGACGCAACAAAAAAATCCAATATCTCAGCGTCAAGAATTTTATTGAACTGCCGAAAACTATTATCAAACTGTCTCTTAAATTCCGCATTAAGTGAATATTCCAACAAGAATTCCATTCAAAAATTATCGGTAAACGGCATCAGAAGCGGATGGAAAAAACATCAATTTTTCTGGCATAAGTTATGCATTCCTAATAAAAAGGGAGAGGAGATTTTAAGCGAAATACTTGACACGAATGTACGAATAAAATCTTCTCAAATTAGATTGGTTTCCAAATATACACGGAGGATCTATGAGACTTTTGCTGACGATTTTTTGTTTATTTCTTTCTACAATAATATTCTGTAATCCGATAAGCGGATATAAAATTTTGATTGAATATGATCCAATAACAGTGATCTCCAATTACTTTGATTTCAATATTTCCACGCCTAACGGGATTGCAGTTCGAAAGCAACCAGATAGTGTAGGAGGTGGAACATATTTCGTGTTTGATGCCAAAGAATCATCTGCATCGACCTTGCGAACCTATTATGGCTATCTGGATGCGAATGGAATTTTAGCAAACGTAGCTACAATCGGAATGGCTGATGTTTCAGAATCTTCTCCTTCTTTGGCGATTGATCCGGTAACTGGTGATCCAATTGTTGCCTGGAATTCAGAATATGGAATTAAATACTCTTATGATTATTTTCATCTTGGTAGTCCGGGATTATGGACTACTCCCTATCAAATCTTTGATGATATTTCTGTTTTCCATCATTCTGAAGATGTGTTTGTAAATCCAATCGTAGAAATTGGAGATTCTCCAATTCCGGATAAAAGAAGAGTTTACTTCCTGGCATACAACCAGCGTGAATTTGTAGCTGGCGAAGAATATTGCCATGCAATGCTGGGTTACGACGACTTCGATGTAAATTTCTTCAATGCAATGCAGTCATTTGATTTAACATATGTTCCCTTACTGATCTCTCAGGACGAGGTCATGAATTTTTCTTTTACTATTGGAGAGGAAGGTAAACTGGCAATTGCCGGCTATACAAACGATCAAAAAGTTTTTACTTATCTTAACGAAAATTTTGGTGAAGGTAACTTTACAGCATTTCAGGAAGAGTATAAATTTCCAGTAGAGAATCCTTTGAACTTGAACGGCACACCTCGCTTTACAGATGATCAGGGAAATCCTTATGATTTATTTTTTGGACCACAATTCGCAGGAAATTTTAATGCGATGTTTACGGATAATGATGAGAAAATTATCTTCCCGACTTGCTTCAGTCTTGCAGCTGAGCCAGGAATATATCGAGTAGAAGATTGCTTGATTTATCCCAAAATTGTATCTTTCGATTTAAGTTCGGAAGAATTCAGTTTCATTGATATTCAATTGGAAGGCAACGATCCTGACGATGATCTTCCCATGCTGCCCTGGGATATTGATGAAGATGGAACAGTCGATTCATACGATATGGATGGAAAAGTAGATTGGTTTCCTTCCTGGCCGATATACTATTATGAGAATACACTTCCATATCCTTTAAGTTTAAATAATTTGAGAATAACACAGAATATAGAAACTGGTTTGATCTCAGTATTATGGAATGACAGTTCAAAAGCTTATTTGGCAAATAATTATAATACTGGTTTATCTGATTGGATCAATGCTCCTGAAATTGTAGTTACTTACAGCGATGATTATGGAGAATTTTGGTATCCATCTCAATATTTGAATTCAATCAATAATCCTGAACTAAACGATATGATCCCTGAATTTATCTATCCCGCTGATGAAATATCCGAACTTGGATATGGAGAATATGAATTGCGAACAATGTTCTATAATGATTTTGGATATGCTCTTCCCGGATCATTTCCCCAGACACCGGGTGGCCAAATTTGCAGTATGGCTTTAAAATATGAAATTGATGAACCCAATAATTATATCATTATTAATGAGCCAAATGCAGCTTCAGTATGGGAAGTGGGAACAATGGTTTCTGTTGCCTGGAGCACGACCGGCACAATTCTTCCCATAAAATTTGATCTGGTTGATGAAAATGATGAATTTGTCTGTTGTGTAAGTGAAGATCCCGAAGGTGACAATTTTGAATGGATTGTTCCATCTACTATTCCTTCAGGTGATGAATATCAAGTTCGAGCAATGGTATTATCTCCACCCGGCTATGAATATAGTTTGCCTTTCACGATCTATAACCCCGATAGCGTTGAGGGAATAATTCCGATTAAAAACCATCTCTTCCAAAACACACCAAATCCCTTCAATCCAACCACCACAATTTCTTTTTCTTTAACCGCAAAGGATGCGAAAGACGCAAAGATCGAAATCTATAATCTGAAAGGCCAGAAAGTGAAAGTGTTCACGTTCCCAAACGGGAGTTTAGGAACGAGTGAACAAAATCACCAAATCACTCAATCACCAAATCACCAAATAGTCTGGGACGGCACCGACCAGAATAACAAGCCTGTTTCCAGCGGAGTTTATCTGTATAAATTGAAAGCAGGAGATTTTGAAGAATCAAGGAAAATGCTGCTTTTGAAATGAGGAGGAATCAAATGAAGAATAACTTTATTTTGTTGTTGTTTTGTTTAATCACTTTCTTATCTGCACAAACTATCGATTGGAGCTGGGTAGAGTCAACCGGTGGAGTATTGCAGGATTATGGAAGCAGCGTTGCTATTACAGCTGAAGCAATCTATGTAACCGGTTCATTCAAAATCAGTTCGATGTTTGGAACTACTGAACTTGAAAGCAATGGCGGATATGATATATTTGTTAGTAAAATGGATATAGAGGGAAACTGGCTTTGGGCTGTTTCGGCAGGAGGGAGCACTAATGATTTTGCGTGTGATATTGCTCTTGATAGTGAAGAAAATATTTATTTAATTGGTAGATTTAGTGGTGAAATTGATTTTGGCCAATATCATCTGAATGGTTCAGGCTCTTTTGATATTTTTGTTGCGAAATTAGATTTGGATGGAAATTGGCTATGGGCAGTTCGAGCAGGTGGAAATGATTTGGATTATGGTGAATCAATTGCGATAGATTCCGAAAATTGTATTTATATTACTGGGAGTTTTTGGGATACAGCGGCTTTTGGTGATTCAATTTTTATCAGCGCAGGCGCCGATGATATTTATATATCAAAATTAAATTCTAATGGTGAATGGCTCTGGTCGCAACAATGTTCAGGAGAATATCGTGATGCTGGAATAGCATTAGAAGTTGATGAATATGAAAATATATGTTTTTCTGGTGGATTCCACGGTCCTACTAATTTTGGGCCATTTGTGCTTTCTGGTAATTCTTATAACGATATATTCATCGCAAAGCTTGATGAAACAGGCGATTGGCTGATGTTGTTGGAAGTATTGAGCAGTAACAATTCCATAGCTGTCCCTCGTTCGTTAGATTTAGATTCAGATAATTCAGTTATTATAACTGGAGAATTTTCCGAATCTCTTTATTTCGGTTTACCTTCCATGACATTGGAATCTTGCGGCCAAAGGGACATATTCTTAGCTAAACTAAATTCTGATTTTACCTGGGAATGGACAACCAGCGCCGGTGGAACAGGTGATGATTGCGGAAATTCTGTGGAAGTAGATTCCAATGGTAATATCTGGTTAACAGGATGCTTTTCCAACACAGCAGAATTTGGTTATGAACAATTTGTTAGCGCGGGAGAGACCGATGTTTTTGTTTCGATTTTAGATTCTGATGGTAACTGGTTGATAACAGAACAGGCTGGTGGTAACAGTGAAGATATTGGAAATGCATTAGCAATCAATAATTCTGATGAAATCATTTTGACTGGATATTTTGGAGATACAGCTTCTTTTGGCGGAATATCGGTAACCAGTAATGGAAATGATGATTTTTTTGTTTGCGCAATTAATCATCAGACATTTGCAAATGACCTGCTAATTCCAAAAGAAATTTTTCTGACTAACTTCCCAAATCCCTTCAATCCATTCACCACGATCTCATTTTCTTTAACCGCAAAGGACGCACAAGACGCAAAGATTGAAATCTATAATCTGAAAGGCCAGAAAGTGAAAGTGTTCACGTTCCCATCAGGCAGTTGCCCGATAGGAACGAGTGAACAAAATCTCCAAATCACTCAATCACCAAATCACCAAATCGTCTGGGATGGAACAGACCAGAATAACAAGCCTGTTTCCAGCGGAGTTTATTTGTATAAATTGAAAGCGGGAGAATTTGAAGACTCGAGGAAAATGTTGATGTTGAAATAAACTTCCGATTGTTCTCGAAAACGTCGGGATCATCGGAATGTTTAATTTGATCATTTTCGCTCCAACATTCGGAAAAACTGCACTTTTATTATTGACTAACATTCGGAAGAGCTTCGCACATTCCGAAGTTGCGGTTAAAATAAAAACCTGCCGGGTTATGGAAGACCTGGCAGGTTTAATTTGTCAACCATTGCGAAGGTCAAGAAGCAAGAAGTTCTAAAACCGTTCGCAAGGTTTAGATTTTAAAACGTTGTTCCGAACTGGAAGTGCGGCTCCCATTTTTTGGTTTCGAAGTTGTGCGCATAATCAAAACCGATCAGTCCGAACGGGCTGCGGATGCGGATTCCCACACCGGCGCCTGTTTTCAGTTCCCAGAAATTGAATTCTTCCAATTTATCGAAACAGTTTCCCGAATCCATGAACAGCAATCCCACGATCTGGTCACCGGCAATGGGAGCGCCATATTCGCAAGAGAAGATCATTTCCCGCAGGCCGCCTTCACGTGGTCCGATGGAACGATCGGCATAACCACGAATGCCGTCTGCTCCGGTTCCGCCCAGATAAAATCTCTCATCCGGAGGAGCTTCTTTGCCGCCATATCCGGTCAAATAACCAAACCGCCATTTGGTGCGCAGAGCCAATTTCCAAACCGTATTTGTGAACCAGCTAACCTGGGAGATTTGTTTGAAATAATTGAAATCACCCTGCAAAGGTCCGCCGGCAAATTCCGAATAAAGAATGAAATTTGAACCGGAAGTGGGGAAGAACACGTTGTCGCGGCTGTCTCGCGAAAAAGTGAGTGAAACAGCGCTGGTATTCTGCCAGCCGGCTGCATCCAGATCGTTCAAAGTCTGGGAGGCATTGTCTTCTTCACCGCTCAGGATGGAATATTTTTTGGCATAGAAAGAATATCCAGCCACGAGCCGGGAATAATTCAAAAAGCTCAAAGGCCGGCCTAATTTCACAGAACCGCCGGAAGTTCGAACTTTGTATGTATCCCATTCTTTGGTCGTTAAATAAATGTCGAATCCCACCAATGTGTTCGTATCCTGGAAATAAGGATTGGTGAAACTGAGGCTGAAATTTTGAGTGCTGCCGCCAAATTCCCATTTTACAGCAGCCTGCCAGGAATTCCCCAAAAGATTGTTATGAGAAACAGCTAACTGTCCTACCAAACCGTCCTGACTGTTCAAAGCCACTCCGCCGTTGGCTGTGCCGGAAACTTTATCATTCAGGTTTATAGCCAGATCGACATCGCCATTTTGATTAATGATGGTTGGATTATCCAAATACATGTCGGGTTCAAAAAATCCCATGTTATAGATATTCTGCTGGGAACGCATCACTTTGGATTGCTGGAAATAGTCTCCCGGCGAGATTACAAGCTGACGGCGAATGATCTTTTCCTTCGTTTTTTTGTTGCCTTTTATTTGAATTTTCCTGACTTTTGCCCGGGTATTTTCCTGGATATTTAACTGGATATTTACCTTTGAACCAACCTTTTGCAGCTCATGATCGAAATTGGCATAGATATAGCCTTCCTCATAATACATGGAAGTAACAGCGCCGAGTTGTTTATTAAATTTTTCCAGGTTGAATACTTCGTCTTCTTTAAATTTGAAATTCTGAACAATCAGGTTTTCGGTGAATCGTTGATTTCCAACCACAAAGACTTTGCCAAAGTAGTATTCTTTCCCTTCAAATAAATAAATATCGATCACGAAATTTCCATCGACCAGATTCTGTTCCCACGAGACAATATGAGCATCGATGAATCCGGTTTTGTTATAATAATTGATAACATTTGTCAGGTCTTCTTCGAATTTATCTTTTTCAAATTTACCGGAACGCAGCAAGCTGGCTTTTTTGGTTTTCATTTTTCCCATCAGCTTATTGGCTCTCACCAGTTTATTACCATGAATACGAATCTTTTTAATCGTAACTTTCTTGTTTTCATCCACAACGATGGATACATTCACCAGATTTTCGTCGGAAAGCTCCTCGGTAAATGTCACTTCAGCGAGATGAAAGCCTTTTTCTTTATATGCCGCCAGGATTGCTGCCTCAACTTCTTTTTGCAGAAATGGTGACCAATAACTGCCGCTTTTTAATTCTATCGACTCCAGAAGCTTGTTGGTGCTGATCTTCTTGTTGCCGGAAAATTCGATTTTGTCAACAATGGGAAATTCCTTCACCG
Source organism: Candidatus Cloacimonadales bacterium (assembly GCA_030656075.1). Classification (GTDB taxonomy): domain Bacteria; phylum Cloacimonadota; class Cloacimonadia; order Cloacimonadales; family TCS61; genus B137-G9. Next base: position 1,921 of record JAUSOT010000149.1, on the reverse strand, counting down.
AAACAACAAGGGAAATGCCCTGAGCCAGATTTTCCTTTTCGATGAGCACATCTTCAAACACACCCAGTTGATATAGATTATTAATCGATTTTGCCGCTTTTTCCGGATCGAGCATATCACCGATCTCCAAAGTTAGCATCGATCTGATCAATTCCGTATCTATATTCTGATTGCCTGTGATTTCTATATCCAAAATCAAACTATTCTGTGCAAAACTGAAACAAAAAATCATCAGAAGTCCCAGTAACAAAACCAGTTTCTTATTTTCAAGCACCGGTAGTATAACCGGTTTCTTCTGTTGAAGTCCCGGTGTATGAACCTGTTTCTCCATTCAACCTCCATCTATATAGCGAATCTGCTCCATTTATAAAATCGAGATTTCTACGTAAAGTTTTTTTCTGAAAATCTCCAGAATAGTTATCGGAATGATTTATTGATTCAGAATAAATTCTACATCCATAAATGAATGCATCTGATTCGCAGATAAAATCCTTGACTGGAAAATCTCCAAACAAAATTTCGGAATTCGTAAAAGTCGAAATGGGTCTTTGCAATTAAATACGGGGCATTAGCTCAGCTGGGAGAGCGCATGACTGGCAGTCATGAGGTCAACGGTTCGATCCCGTTATGCTCCACCATTTTTTTGTTAGCCGTTTCTGAAAAGAAGCGGCTTTTATTTTCACATTTTTTTAATCTGAATAATTCCTTGATGCTTGCCTCGGAGTATCCTCATTTTCTCCCCCTTGGGGAGATGCCGAAGGCAGAGAGGGGCAATATTAGAAAATTCGGTTCTCAGCTTGTTGAAATTAAGTTGGCAAAATACTCCTTGCTTTGCCACGGGGATAGTCAACTTAAAGAATTTTCTTAATTTTCTTCAAGTTGTTCATTTATATATTGATTCAATCACTTCGTTCACTTCATCTACAATGATCGGCTTGCGAAGATAAGCCACAGGATTGAGCTTTTTGGCACGTTCAAATAATTCTACTTCAGTGGAACCGGTGCAAAAAATTATGGGGATTTTTTTGCGTTCGATTATATTCCTGGCTGCTTCTATCCCGTTCATTTCACCCGCTAAATAAATATCCATTAAAATGACGTCAGGGTCTTTTTCTTTTGCTGCGATAATAGCTTCTTCTCCGCTTGCCACATAACCACAGACATCATCGCCGTTTAATTCAAGTTCCATTTTCAGGAATTGGGCTATTATCACTTCATCTTCCGCAATTAAAATACTAATCTTCTTTTTCATTTTACACTCTGGTTTTATGTAAATCAGCCCTAAATTATATATGTCATTTCAAACCTGTTCCGTTTTCTTCTTTATGCAGGCGAATTCCGATCTCATCCTGCTTATTATCTGGAAAGGCGTGTTTAAACACATTGGAGATCAGCTAATTAAATACAAATCCCAAATTTCATTTTTCCTCATTATTTCTTCTAATAACATCTAATCTCTCTAAAATTTCCTTTTCCTTTTTATTATATTCCTCTTCAGAAATTTCATCTAATTCAAATTGCAATTGTAATTCCATCAGTTTTTCTTTGATTACACCTTCATCAGAGGTTTCTTTTTCAACAGCTTCATTGACCATTTTTCCAAGCCAGATTACACCTTTTACCGGTGCAAGTAAAATGTCATCTATTAAAAACATTAAAACCCCTTTGTTTGAATAATTAAATTCACAAAATTAAATGGAGGTATGGTTACTACATACTTAAATTTAATAATATTACCATATTCTTCATCAAGCTTATTCATCTTTTTATCAAACTCATCTTCAATATCTTTTTTAATCAGGAATGCTGAGTTGATTATCATTCTTTCACCATAAGTATAATTATCTTTCACTTTTACCGCTAAAGGAGAAAGAGTATCCAAAATTTTCTTCTTAAACATTTCTTTCTCCTTTTCTAAAGC
>JAUSOT010000005.1 GCA_030656075.1 Candidatus Cloacimonadales bacterium | reverse complement strand
TTTCCTTCTCTAAAGTTATCCGGTATATTAATATGAGTTGCAATGACCTCTGTTTGTAAGGTTTTGCTGGCATTTAAACGTAATTCGTTAACCCATTTCGGAAACTCTGTATTTTCTGCAGGAACAGAATAGTGCACTTGTACGAAAACCCAGTTGCCGTCTCGTTTTTCCAAAACTCCAGTGACTCTTATTCCTTCAAGTTTCATTTCTTGATCTTGCGAAATAATATCCCAATCCAGGATCTCTGAAAACCAGGCTATTTTTCCCGATTTATGCACCTTGATGACTTGATCTTTGACTGAAAGATTAGAAGTTTCTGTAGATTTAAATTGTTTCTGCATCAACTCTTTCAATGCTTCCCAGCCAACTAGGCGCTCGGTGGCGTCCGTACCGAAGTTGACCATATCGGCATCGTGAGCAGTTATTTTGGATAGCATTTCAAGATCCTCAGTTTCCAATACTTTGGTATATTGATCAATTACTGCTTCGACATTTGCCTTTTCTGCTTCAAGATCAACTTTCTGAGTGCAGGCGCCCAACAGCAGAAAAGCTCCTGCTACTAGTAAAACAAAGTTCTTCATAATTCCCCTCCTCCGGATTTTTTATGAATTTTCTAAACACTCTATTGTGCAGAATCTAAATATTTTCCAATTTCAAAACTGAATTCGAACTTGGATATTTTCAAATTTCCGTCAAACATTTTAACAAATTCCTTGCATTTTGAACCGATCGGAAAAAAATACTCACAAGAAATTCCCAGTTCTCTCAGGAGAGGGTTGGGGTGAGGTGAAAAATGAAAGTCGATTTGATCATAAAAAATGCTAAACAATTAATAACTCTGCAAGGTCCGAATCATGCCAGAAAAGGCATCGAAATGGAAAATCTGGGTATCATCGAGAATGGTGCTGTGGCTGTGCAGGATGGCAAAATACTTGCAGTTGGAAAAAGCGAAGCTATCTGTAAAGATTTCGAAGCAAAGAAAACTATCGATGCAACCGGCAAAGTGGTGATGCCTGGTTTCGTCGATCCGCATACTCATCCGGTTTTCTATAATACCCGTGAAAATGAATTTGAAATGCGGATCAAAGGGAAAACTTACGTAGAAATTTCCCAGAGCGGTGGCGGAATTCGCAGCAGTATTTCCGGAGTGCGGAATGCATCGGAAGATGAACTTTTCGAACTTACCAAAAAACGAATCGAAAAAATAATTTCCAATGGCACGACAACATTGGAAGCGAAAAGCGGATACGGACTCTCCACCGAAAGTGAGATCAAGATGCTGCGCGTGATTGCACGTTTGCAAAAAGAACTGCCGATAGATATTATTCCCACTTTTATGGGAGCGCATGAATTTCCATCCGAATACAAAGACAATCGAGCAGAATATATTCGAATTTTAAAAGAAGAGATGATGCCGCAGGTGGCAGAACTTGGTTTGGCAAAATATTGTGATATCTTCACGGAAGCGCATGTTTACAATATCGAGCAGTCGCGTGATATTTTGAATCAGGCTAAAAAGCTGGGATTCAAGCTGCGTATGCATGCCGATGAGATCGAACCAATTGGTGGGGCAGAGTTGGCTGCCGAGGTCGGAGCAGTTTCTGCCGACCATCTGGGAGCAGCTTCCGATGCAGGAATTAAAGCTCTGGCAGAATCCGGTGTGATCGCCACGCTTCTTCCCGGCACTATCTTCAGCCTGGGAATGAAATCTTATGCCAGAGCGCGGGATATGATTCAAGCAGGTGTGGCTGTAGCTTTAGCCACCGATTACAATCCCGGCAGTTGCAATTGTGACAGTATGCAATTTGTCATCACGTTGGCCTGTCTGCAAATGAAGATGACACCAGCCGAAGCGATTACAGCAGCAACCATCAATGCGGCTTATGCTTTGGATATGGGCGATAAGATCGGCAACCTGGAAGTAGGGAAGCAGGCTGATATTTTAATTATGGATATGCCGGGTTATCAGTTTTTGCCGTATCATTTTGGCTCGAATAATGTAGAGATGGTAATCAAAAAGGGGGAAGTGATTTGGAAAAATTAACAACGAACAAAAACGAACAAAAAATTTGCCACCGAAAAGAATACCGAAAAACACCAAATTAATTTAATCAGTCTTTCTGAGGAATCTTGTAGCTTGGCTCTCGAAGAATCTTTTGGTATTTCTTTCAGCTTCACTTCTTTTTGCCGCGGATTTGCACGGAAAAAACCTTCAGAACGGTTATTGTTATACAATTCTGTTCTTAACTCCACTATTATTCTGTTCCTGCGAAGTCAAGTTCAGAAAATTTTCTTCCTGATGCTTCTCATGTTCCCTCGAATGAAGACAGGAGAGAGACAGCAAGGTGATGTATAAAAAAAGGTTCCCGGGATGAACTTGGGAACCAGTTTATTTAATCAAGCTTTCGGTATTATCAATGCATTTCGGTGTTAAAGTTAAATCACTCCACTCGAATCCAATACTGTGTTCTTCCCAGAAGTGAAATTCCCAGAAAGCCGCGCATCTCCAGCTTTTTGCCATTCTCGATAACTTTCAATTTGCAACCGTAAACTTTTCCGTCTTCGGGATCGAGTATCTTGCCGCCCTGCCAGTATTCCTTGCCTTGCTCCATATTCCAGACGATGGTTATGCCGAGAACCGGTTTGTCCTTGTTTTCACCTTTACATTCGTCACAGATCGGATGCGGATCTTCGCCTTCCTTGATGAAAAGTGAATCGATCTTGCCAAAAAGTACACCGTCTTCGATCCAGATGCGGACAATCGATTTTTCTTCTCCGGTCGCATCATCGATTGTTTTCCACCTGCCGACAGGTGAAAGATCATCTGCAAAAATACTGCCAAATGTCAGAACCAATAATAAAATAAATACTCTTTTCATTTTAAAATCTCCAGTGTTATTCAATATTTCCTCAGATATCTTTACCATTTAGAATGATCCGGGTTTTGATCTCGGCAGCTTTTCTCAACATGGCAGAAACACCGCAATACCTGGTTTCGGAAAGCTCGACTGCCCGTTTTAGTTTATCAACGGGCAGATCGTTGCCCTCAAATATATAATTCAAATGAATTGTATGGTAGGTTTTCGGATGCTCTTCAGTAGAATCTGCTGTCACTTCCAGATTGAAAACACAATTTTCAATTTTCATTTTTTTCAGGATGGATACTACGTCCATTCCTGTGCAACCGGCTAAACTGCTGAGAAGCAATCCTTTGGGTCTGGGACCCAAATTTTCTCCACCTGTTTTTTCGTCTGCGTCTATGACAAAATGATGACCGTTCAATTCGGCATCAAATGCCATCTTTCCTTTCCATGTCAGCTTTGTGCCAATCACAATGCGGATTCTTTTTCCTCTAATACTGCATGATAGGCTTCCATGTAAAGTTTGATGTTTTCATAGATCTCTTCTGCTTTCTCATCGGAAAGTCTGCTGATCAGGTCTTTTTGGATGTTCATGAAGTCGAGAATTGTTTCATTATTGGTTTTTTTACCTTTATCGGTAATTACAGCCAACCAACTTCTTCTGTCTCGTTTGGAAGGATATCTTTTCACCAGTTTTTTGCGAACCAGTGCATCGATGATCCTGGTAATTCTGCTGTGAGAAACTTTCATCTCCACAGATAGATCGTTCATGCAAACCGGTTGATCTAAAGTGTTCAAATAATGTAGCAGATCACATTCCATTCGGCCCAGATTCAGGCATTTTCTGCGGATCATTTCTTTTTTGGAGCAAAGTTTATAAAGATCTTTACTCAAGTCTGCATACTTATCAATAGTAGCTTTCATTTTTTTTCTCTCCTATAAATTTTGTGGAACTATGTTTGATCTTTCTTTAAAAAATCAAGTTCCCGTATTACAATAATAAATATTACACGTTATAAAACTTTAAAAAAGAATAACATATATGTTGGAGAAGGCAACTATTTTTTTTTAAAGCAAATTTGTTATCAACTTTTTCACGATATCTTTGGAAGATATTCCTTCTGCTTCCGCCGCAAAAGTGACTATTATTCTATGTTGAAGAACGATTTCTGCGATCTGTTTGACGTCATCCACAGAAGGCGTTAAACGATTATCCAAAGCTGCTCTGGTTTTGGCGGCATAAACGAGATATTGGGAAGCGCGCGGTCCTGCACCCCAGCTTACCCATTTTTTGATAATTTCCTGTTCCTCGTTTTGATCGGGGCGGGTAGAACGAACCAGCTTAACTGCAAAATCCAGCACATGATCACTGACCGGAATTTGGCTTATCGCATTTTGGACGGCAATAATTTCTTCCGCTGAAATGACTGTATTGATGTCGGTCTGAGCTTTGCCGGCATCTCTCTGCACGATTTGTCTTTCTTCTTCGTAGGAAGGATAATCGATGTTCATGTAAAACATGAATCTGTCGAGTTGAGCTTCCGGAAGCGGATAGGTTCCTTCCTGTTCGATGGGATTTTGGGTGGCCAGAACCAGGAATGGTCTTTCCAGATTGTAAGTGTGATTTCCGGCCGTAACCTGGTATTCCTGCATGGCTTGCAACAAGGCAGATTGGGTTTTGGGAGGTGTTCGATTTATTTCATCAGCTAAAATTATGTTGGAAAAAATCGGACCTTTGATATATTCAAAATATCTTTTGCCGTCGATTTTATTTTCTGCCAGGATGTCCGTGCCGGTAATATCGGAAGGCATCAGATCGGGTGTGAACTGAATTCGGCTGAACTTCATGTTCAAAACGCGAGCCATGGATGAGATCAAAAGAGTCTTGGCCAAACCGGGAACACCTTCCAATAAACAGTGTCCATTGGAAAAGAGAGCAATCAAAAACTGCTCAATGATCTTATCTTGTCCGACGATCACTTTCCTGATCTCGGTTAATATTTTTTCTTTTATTTCAACCAGATTTTCCAAAATTTCTAAATTATTTTTTACCATAATCATCCTCTAATTTCTTTCTGGGAACAATTTCCTTGAGAGATATATTTAAGGCAAGCAAAGAAATTGCACCCAGCCCGAATATCCACAGGGAAGTGAGCAAATGAGAAAAAGTTACGGCAGCGCTGGTCAGGTTTTTATCGACACCCAGAGCGAAAGAAAAAATCAGAACCCACATTAATTGATTTGAACCGATCTGAGCCGGCGGTGTGGGCAGTATGTAGGTCAGGTTCATCAAAGTGTAGCCGAAGAGGATTTGAGGGTAGCTGATCTCTGCTCCAAACGCTTTAAAAACTGCCAAAATGTAAATGGCTTCCGAAAAAACCGCCAGCAATGTGAGAAAATAAATTTTCACATAATCAAATCTGCGTCCTTGCATAATCGCCATACCATCCACGAAATTCAGAAAAAAATCTTCAAATCCGGGACGGAATCTTTTGGGAAAAAATCTCAGGAAAAAATGCAGAATCCGGATCGCTTTATCCCGATGGTTTACGGCAAAAAAGAGGAAACCGATGAACACCAGAAAAATGAGAAACAGCAGAATAATGATGATCGTCAAAGTAAGATTCAGTTTAACAGCAACCAGCGGGATCAGGATCATGATGAGCAGAATGGGGAAAAGATCGGTTATTTTATCGATGAAGATCGAAGGCAGGCTGGCTGAAATCCTGACGTCGCGTTTCTTCTTGAGAATAATAGATTTAGCGAATTCTCCGGCTCGCACCGGAATCAGGTAGTTGATCAATAATCCTGACATGAAAAGGGTAAAACTTTCCCAAACTCCCATTTTGTAGATCGGAGCAAGGATGATGCGCCAGCGTAAACTTCGCAGGAAATATGCCAGCACATAAAACAGCGAGAAGATGAGCACGAATTTCAGATCTAAAGACTTGAAGTAAGCAATGAACTCTTGCCAATTGACGATCTTCAGCCAGGCAAACAGAAAGATCGCTCCCAGAATTATGCCGGAAAGCCAGTTGTATTTATTTCTCATTTTTGGATGGAATAAACAAAAAATAGCGATGATGTGCCCAGAATCGTTTGATAAAATTCGGGGCTTTTTTCTCAAACCAACTATGTTTGAGCATTTCATTTTCAAATTCTGGATTTTTATCGGAATAATAGTCCATGATCGAAAGTTGAATCGGTTCTGTCTGTTTGGGAAGCAGCCACCCTAGTCCAAATATCTTCAGGAATTTTTCTTTGGGCATGCCGATATCCGGCCAGGGAGGACAATCGATGTAATCACTTTTTAGAAAAGTCCAATTCAGCTTTTTCATGATTCTTTTTAGATTTTTTGGAAGAATGTTTTCTTCTTTCAAGTATTTTTTCAAGTCTTCTTTTCCCAAAAATTTCTGAGAGATATAACCGATCCCCGCTCGATTCGGAACGCAGAGAAAAATCACTTTCCTGGTTACTCTGCCGATTTCCGTCAGAAAATTATCGAGATCATTCACAAACCAGAGAGCAGAGAAATTCCAGGTCAGATCAAATGAATCATCAGCAAAATCCTTCGTGGAAAAATCTTCTGTAAAGTGTGTTTTCAAAGGAAGTCCAATTTCCTTCCACACAGCTTCAGTCTGCTTAATTCTATCCTGGTTGTTGTCCATGATCTCAACGGAAACACCTTTCCTGGCCATGTCCATGCTGTTGATACCGGAAAGACCCGTAAAGCCGAAACTCGGACATTCCAATACTTTTTTTACCTCGAATAAATCGCAAGTTTGGGCAAGTTTTCGATTCAGAATGATGCGTTCGTAGGAAGAGCCTAAGCCTTCATCACGATTTTGAAAATAATTCTGCCAGTTTTTCAGAATGGGAATTGCCATATTTTTTATTGATCTCGAACGGAAAGATTTTTGTACCAATCAGTTACAACATGAAATCCCGGGATGGTTTTGAATGCTTTCAAGCCAAATTCCTCGCGAGCCGGCTGCACATCATAAAACCAGCTTTTGGAGATCAGTTCAAAGCGCGAAATCCACAATTCATTCTTCATGAAACGTGCCAGGTTCTCTGCTTTTTCGAAAATCCGGTAATCGATGGTGCGCGATTTCGGATAAGGTTTGCCATGCAGTTCTTCGCTGATAAAATTTACCAGATCAGGCAGTTTTACAGGTTGAACATCGGCAATATTGAAGGCTGAACCGGGCTTAAAATCAAAATCGCTGAGTTTCAGGAAAACATTTGCCAGGTGTTCGACGTTGGTGAGGTGGATCATCACATCTCTGTCCGGCAGGAACATGAGCTTTTTATCGACCAGTCTGGTGAGAGTGTAAGGAAATCCATAATCTTCCACACCATAAGAAATTGCAGGCCGTATGATCACAGCTTTCAAACCATAAAGAACCAGTTTTTGAATAATCGCTTCCGCCCTGATCTTGGTGAAATGGTAATAATTATCTTCCTGTCTTCTGGTGAAATTATTGGCGGGAAGTTCCAGGGGGATAGCTCCGAAAACTCCGACCGAAGAGCAGAAAATAAGTTCCGAATCGTTTGCTTTTGCACTCAGAGCGATCTGCTCGGTCGCGTTAACGTTGGCATCAAAATAGGCTTGTTTAGGAAATTTTCTGCCGCCCCTCAGAGCTCCGATATGGATGATCTGATCGAAAACATTTTGATCCAGGAAATTTCTTAAATCCCTGATGTTTTCCAGGTCAATTTCGCGAAGCTGGATCTGATCGTCAAAATCCTTTAAGCGGATAGAATTAGTTCCAGGTCGGACCAAACCGGTTATTTCTAACCCTTTTTTCTGTAAAAGATGCCTGGCAACATTGCTCCCGATGAAACCGGATATTCCGGTGATCAATATTTTTTTACGCATAATTTAGTTGAACAGGCGAGAGAAAAATCCTCTCTTCTTTTCACGGATTTCTTTCAAATAAAAATATTCAATAGGTTCGTTATTAATCACTTTTTGCGGATTGATAACTGACAGAAGATTTGCAGTGTGTTCATCGATATTTTCGCGTATCTCATTCAAAGCGATATCCAAATTAAATACTGGATTTTTGCAATGATCATCGGAAGCGAGGAAATGAGCAAAACCATTTTCCACCAGGAACCAGGCTGCATTCTGCACTGCACGGCCATAGTCTCCCAGCAAACTGCCGGCATTTATCTGCATCAACAGATTTTTATGGATCAATTCTTCCGCTGTCAGCGGGTCATTGATAATGTCGGAATAGCGTTCAGGGTGAGCCAGGATCGGTTTCCAGCCATGGTGCACCAGATCGTATAAAATCTGCGGAAGCTCTCTCGTAAAACCGGACATATTCGTTTCAATCAGGATGTATTTTGTGCCATTCAAAGAAAGTTTATGATCAGCTATTTTCTGATGAATTCCCGGTTCCAGATAAATTTCAAAGCCGGGATAGAGATCGATTTCGATGTTTTCTGCTTTTACCTTTTTTTTCAATTCTCGAAACTTCTTACGGATCGTTTCCGGATTTCCATCGAACATATTGCGCATGAAATGAGGCGTTAAGAATACTCCGGTTACTCCTTTTTCCAGCATCAATCGCAAATGCTGAAGTGTGGTTTGCAGGTCGGAAGAACCGTCATCTACACCGGGTAAGATATGTGTGTGAATATCGATCATAATCTTTTTACCTGGATTATAAACAAGTTTAATTTTTTCATTTTTTTTCTCTACTTTATTAATTTCTTCATGTTCAAGTATGTTGCGTTCTTCTCACTTTTCTCTCAATTAGAATGTGGTCGGATAAGGAAGAAGGCTCACACCTTCTCCCTCTCCTAAGAACCGTACTTGAGACTTTCACCTCATACGGCTCAAGCCTCTCAAATATTATCAATTGTATTAGATAATACGGCATCGCAAATTCGCTTCATCTG
>JAUSOT010000004.1 GCA_030656075.1 Candidatus Cloacimonadales bacterium | reverse complement strand
ATTCCTTGGTCCGCAAAAGGCTCGTCTTGGCTGATATTAAAATCTGCTCGCTTAATTTGGGAGAGAGTTCAAATGAATTAATCAATTCATACAAAAAGTCTCCCTCAAAGCTTTTTAATTCAAGCCTGCTTAACTGATTTTCGCGTTCTCTCATTATGCCTCCTCTGGGCTTTATTTATTATATAATCTTACCCGAGGGGACATATGTCACTATTTCAATAGAATCATTTTCTTCGGTTTAGATTCGACTCCTTTGGCTTTTAATTTGTAAAAATAAATTCCATTTGCTACTTCTTTGCCGCTCAAATCTTTGCCGTCCCATTGTATTGTGCTGTTATCCACTTCGATGGTTTTGATGTGCTGCCCGCGAATGTTGAAAATACTCACTTTGCCATCTTGCAGCAGGTTCGGATTGATGTTGAAGGAAATGGTTGTGCTTGTTTTGAACGGATTAGGATAATTCTGACGCAGCATGTTGAATTCCTGCGGAATATCGTCGTCACCAACACCAGGTGGTATTCCATAGAATACTTTTTGAGCATAGATATTGTAGATATCGGTTTTACCGCTGGAACGGGTATCTTCCCAGAATACATAAGCATTACTGTTGTCAGTAACCGCAACCGGTTTGTTCTGATTCTTGATGCCGTCGTCGATCAATAAACCATTAGAAGGCCAGATCAAGTTACCAGAACTGTTGATATATTGTCCCATCAGTTTGGATTCAGTTTCGCTTTCTTTATCGGACCAGAACACCATGTATAAGTCATTGTTTTCCACTAAATAAGGCGTCTGCTGGCTAAAGTTATTGGTGATGATAGGTAAGCCGTTTGTTTGCCACAATTCAGCGCCAAACTCATCATATTTCTGCATGAAAACATCATAGTTTGTACCGGTTCTGTAATCTTCCCAAACCATATAAATGGCATCATTCCAAAGAAAATTGGAAACAATCTGGTCGTTTACAAAACTGACCAGCGGAATACCATTTTCTGCCCAAAGAGCTGTTCCGTCTTCTGCCACCAGTTGGCCATAGATTTCCGAACTAAAACCAAGGCTGTCCGGTGCCGGTGGAACGGTTTTCCAGACGATCAGCAAGCCTTCCGGGGTCATGATTCCTTTGGCTCCGGTTTGAGTTCCGGGAGAGTTGCAGATCAATTTTCCATCATCCTCCCAACCGGCAGCAGTATTGCCGTTTTCATCGACTAATTTGGCATATATCTTATAAGTTGGCCAGTTTTCGTTTTGCCAGATATAGTATCTACCAACTACATCTGTGAGATTATCGTCTCCAGGTTGATCGGCAATTTCAACTCCGTTAGCTCCCCACAGCAAGTTTCCGGCAGCATCAAGTTTCTGACCGGAAACCTTGATGATCGGATTCATCCATTCCCCATTATAATCCGTCCAGCCGGTATAATAACTGCCGTTGTCATAAGAAATTTTAGCATCATGCTGTTCGATATCTACTGCACAAAGTGAAACTCCTAAATTTTCCCACATACTGGAATTATTGATATTAAATCCTTGAGCATAAACTTTTGGCAGCTCGGTACGGTTTTCCTGCCAAACGGTGGTCACCAGGTCGGTTCCCTGCTCCAGATAAGCATCGATATTTTGTTGAGTGTAGCCGGTCGGACTGGTGATAGCGACTCCGTTTTCTACGAAACCAAATGTTTCGTCGTTATAAACCACCTGCAAAAAAATCTGGATTGCGATACTGGCATTTCGAGTATCTTCCCAGACGATAACCTGGTTTGCGCCATTTGCCATTAGTTGATAATTCAAAGCATCTCCATCCAGTCCATACCAGATGAGTTGACCGTTATCGGGTAATTGCGTATTTCCAGCCGAATCGAGCAACTGCACGTAGATTCCGGTTGATCCGGTACGTTTATCTCCCCAAACCAGGAAAATATCTCCATTGGAAAGCTTGGTGAGTGGAGAGAATTGGTATTCCGCTGCATCACAGATAATTTTACCGTTTGTTTCCAACTGGATTGCTCCACTGGAATTCAGGTGCTGCACATAAATATCACCATAGGGGTGATTTTCGATTCTGCCGTCTTCCCACACGATCCAGCAGCCACCGTTTGCATCTTTTTCTAACCGGGGATTGATCTGGTTGTTCTCTGCTATAACCACCGGAACTCCGGCTGCATTCCAAAGCAATGTTCCTGAAGTGCTAAGCTTCTGAGCATAGATATCTTTATGATCGTCGGAAACTTCATTGCGTCCGTCTTCCCAAACTACAAATGCACCGGTATCGGAAGATTCCTGCAAACGGGCATTTCTCTGAACCTCACCTGGTCTAACGCAAACCTGCACTTCCGGAGACCAGAGCAGGTTACCATTCAAATCTACTCTTTGAGCAAAGATATCGCCTCCAAAAAGGTCATTTCTCCAATCTCTCCAGGAAAAAATAAAATTTCCTGTGCCGTCGGGGCACATTTTGGGTTGTTCCTGCTTCCCGTTTGCACCGATCAATAACACACCATTGGCATTCCAAACCAGGTCTCCATTGGACGCGATTCGTTGCATGTAAATATTTTCATCATCAGGATTTCTGGTATCGTGCCAGGCTAAAATCGCCCCACCGGTGCCGTCTTCCCAGAAAGTGTGTCCATCCTGGTCTCCACTGGCTGTGGTTATACCGTTTCCATCAGCATCCCAGCCGGAAGCGATCGTTCCGCCTGAAAGAATGTGAGTTCCATAAATATCGGAACCACCTGCATTCCTGCTGTCCTGCCAGATAATATAAGCTCCGCCATTGGTATCGTTCACGATATTCAAAGAGATCTGAATTTCAGTCGCTGTGCAAAGAGCAACTCCGGCATTTGCCCATAACCTGTTACCGTTGCCATCCAGTTTCTGAGCAAAAATATCGCCGGCATCTTCGTAGCGGAAATCAACCCAGGCAATGATCACATTTCCATTTCCATCGCCAATAATGACAGGATCTTCCTGCCTGTTAGTCTGACCATTGACCAGTTTGCCTTCGTCACCCCAGAGCAGATTGCCTTCATCGTCCACTCTCTGTGCCCAAAGGTCACGATCACTATTACGCGTATCCGACCAGACGTAGATTACGCTGCCATCACTCATCGGCTCAGAAGCGCGGCTCCATTCAATATTCACACCCTGCCGCACCGGCAATGAATAATCCCATTGGAGTTGAGCCCAGGCCAATGAAATCAAGATCATCAGCGTACACAAAATAATTAATTTTTTCATGATGTTACCTTCCATATTTTTTTTATTTTATTAATAACATTTTCCTTAATTCCGAATTCCTTCCGGCTGTGAATTTATAGAAATAAACTCCGCTGGAAACAGTTTTATTACTGTCATCACAGCCATTCCAGACGACTTCGTACCACTGCGGTTCCTGGCAAGCATCGACCAGAGTCCGTACTTTCTCACCTCTTATATTATACACCGAGATGGTCACTTTGGCAAATTCGCTGACAGAATACCGTATCGTTGTATCAGGATTGAAAGGATTGGGGAAGTTTTGATAAACTTCTGTTACAGCTGGCAAAATGTCTCCGACACCCACCGGATTTTCTCCGGTGCCGCTTAGCTCTATTTCCAGTACAGGATTGAACGGATCATCACAATTTAAGGTAATTGTTTCATTATAATTAATTTCTTCTACCGGAATAAAGCTGATCAAAACTTCCACAGATCCATCCGGCTGCACATCAAAGCTGTCTGTGTTCACCGAGAAAACATCTCCCGAAACCAGCAAATTGGAAACATGCAGAATATCTGTTCCAGTGTTATAAACTACTAATGTATCAACCGCTTCCGTTTGCAGATCAACCAATCCGAAATCAAAACTCGTGGCCGAAAGCTCAATGATCGGGAAGATGGAATCTCCATTCAAATCGACAGATACCACCGGGCTCATCGGGTCGTTGCTGCTGATGCTCATTACCGCTTCATACACGATCGTGTCATCGGGAGTGAAGGTGATATAAACTTCTGTCGATCCAAAGGGTGCGAGAATGAAACTATTGGTGTTAACGGAAAATTCCGGTAATGACACCTCGATATTCGAAACATTCAGCTCCTGATTTCCCGTGTTCTCCACAAAAAGAGTATCTGTTACTTCGTCGCCGATCATCACTGTGCCAAATTCGAAACTATTCTGAGAAAGATGAATATGAGGAAATTCATTGGAAACCTGCAAATAGATGGGAATAGCGACCACAGTTGCATTCGGGTCGTTGGTCGTCAGGATCAGTTCGCAGGAAAAAATGCCCGGAATAAGTTCTTCCGCATTGGCCAAAATATCGATCGACGCCATTTCTCCTTGTTCAACATATCCATAAGTGGGATTCATCTGCATCCAATCGACGACCTTTCTGAAAACCACACACAATTCATTTTCCACGTATGGCCCATTGTAAACGATCTGCAGAGCATCACTGGCTCCGGTATCCTGAATTCCGATAGTAGCCGAATCGATATCGCCTGTCATGTTCTGATATTGGAAAACAATATCGCCGGTGGGATAGATGATGATCTGAAAGTCGTAAGTTCCGTTATAATTTCCGGCATGATGAATGACATCATCGAACCAGATGATCAGGCTGTCGGGAGTGCTAAAGTAGTAAACATTTCCCTCCGTAACTGGATCGAGATCGTCCCAGAAAGACATGATAGCCGGTTTAGGCGCTCCCGGATGAGGCAGGGAATAATTATTCGATACTGTGTTATCTTCTCCAAATCCGACCCAACCATTTGGATTGATGCGGAATTCGGAGTAATAGGTTCCATAGAAATAGAAATTGAATCCGATCGGCATGAGATCGGTTCCGATATTGTTGTCGATAAAAGTAACTTCTGTTCCCAACCCGGAAATGTCTCGCCAGTTATAATCCGGTCCATTCTCTTCATTGCTGTCAAACCACTGATAGCCAAAAGCATCGGGACCGCCGTGTCCCCTGCCCTGATCATCCGAATATCCGGCATAATTTTTGGTTAAATTATAGATCAAATTAGCTTCGCCATTATTGGTGATCTCCAGATTTTGCGTACCGGAAGTTCCCGGTTGCAGCAGGAAATTGAAACTATTTTGATTCAAACTCAATATCGGTGGTGATTGAGCGCTGCCGCCCATGGTCGTAAATTTGATCGCAAGTTCATCTGCAAGTGGCGCTGCTGCTGTAGGATAGGAATTATTATAGGTATATTCCAATCCGATCGTTCCTGATTGATCTTCTAAACCGACACTGGAATATTGGCCGTGCTGAACACCTCCGCTATAACTGCCAACGCTGACGTTATGGATTATTTGGTATTGGAAGACGATTTCCGCATCACCGGAAGGGGTGGGATAAACTGCGGGATCATAGATCAGCACCTGGAATGTTTCTTCATCGTTATTCCAGTCTGCCTGCAGATGTGACCACTCCACTATGAAAGCATGTTCTGCGGGATCATTGAAGTAACAAACATGGCCACTACCTGTTTTCAGATCATCCCAGAAAGGAGCGATCATGGGAGAAGGGCCTTGGGGGGCAGGAAGCTGGCTGTTCATAAAGGAAGCTTGAGACGAGCCGCCGGGTGCGATCCAACCATTGGTGCAAACCGAGATCATGTTATAATTTATGCCGTAGAAGTTGAACATAAAAGGAACATTCACATCAATCACATCGCCATCGTTGCCGCCGTCAAATAAGTTTAAGACCGTTCCGCTACCACCATAGGCAGGATCTATTTCAATCCAATTGTATATGGGAGCAAGATCATAAGTCTCATCAGTGCTGTCGTAAGCTGAATAACCATAAGAATCAGGGCCGAGTGGATCGGTTACTGCCACCGTGCCGACATCGATCAGGAAGGTGACGGTTTGATCGAAACCATCTATATTAAATAAGTGGATCGTGAATTGGATCTGGGAGCCGTGAATACAATGAGAATCGGCAGTTACTTCAAATCTGTCGGTGTTGTTATCGCCTTCCTGTCCGGGTTGAATTGTTTCAAAAGTTGCCAGACTATCGACAAGAGTTATATATGCATTCCCGCAGGCAAGCTCACCCTGGATACCGGAAGCTTCCGCAGAACCTGTGTTGAACAATGTGACAACTATCTGGGCGGTATCTCCCGGGTCTAAAAGCCCATTGGCATCTTCCACGCTGTAATCACTCACATACAGATTGGCGCCAGCCACGGGAATGAAAATATGATCGTTCCATTCATCACCACTGCTATCTTCAATCTGCAGATCAAGCTGAATTTCCATGCCGCCTAAAACGTTCGATTCAACTGAAAAATCAAAATCATCGACCGAATAATTTATACTTCCGCCGGTTATATTGCCAAAAGTTTCTTCATCATCCAGAATTGTGATAAAACCAGTATCGGAAGTGATCGTACCCGTAACGTTATTAGCTGTATTCGTGCCGAAATTCTTCAATCCGACCTGCAGTTCGATCGTTTCTCCGGGATTAACCATGCCATCACTGTTCCCGCTGGAAGTTCCGGACATATCATCATCGATAATAAAACTATTTACGTTTACGAATACAGCCTCCGAAACCACATCGAAGCTGCCCAGATGCGGAATGCAATTGTGTTTGGTAACAGTGAGATTCACCGTTCCGACCGAAGTTAGTTCCAAAGGTAAATAGACCATGCCATCTTCATTTGTATAATCGCGCATGAAAATGCTGCCATTGTCCGACCGGGCACAAACCCAGGCTCCTTCTTCGGCAAGACCGCTGGCATTGGTCACTGAAACTTCCAGAAAATTTGTACCGACATTAATTTCAGAAGGATATTCAACCGTTAATTCCTGCGGGATACCAGTCCAAAGTTCCACTCCAGGATCACCCATCAGGCTGTTCCAATGAGAAAAAATCGTCACACGGTTGCCCGGATCTCCAGGAAAACTATTGAATAAATGGAGTTTCCCACGCACTAAAGCACCACCGGGATTATAAATTTGATCGGTAAAAACTCCGTAATACGTTCCGGCGTCAACACTGTTATTAAATGTGGTGTGAGTTCCCCAGGTTGCAGTTCCAACAGCTGCAATCGCCCCTTTCTGGTTGGTAGCTGTACCGGCCCGGATAAAGGTTTCGCTGGGGCTGGTCTCAGTGGCAAAGCTGCCGGTACCACAAGTGAGAAAGACTGCAAAAGGCAGCATCAAGCCATTATTTAAAGCATTAATAGAATTGTTATTAAAAC
Source organism: Candidatus Cloacimonadales bacterium (assembly GCA_030656075.1). Taxonomy (GTDB): domain Bacteria; phylum Cloacimonadota; class Cloacimonadia; order Cloacimonadales; family TCS61; genus B137-G9. Next base: position 5,822 of record JAUSOT010000004.1, on the reverse strand, counting down.
CACTCATTCCGACATAACCACGATAATTCAAATAGGCTACTCCAATATTCAACTGAGTGGACATGCCGCTGCTGTAGCCGCCGGTATAATATTCGGTTGAGACAATATTGGGGGCGTGATAATCGATCATTTCTTTGATTGATTGTTTGGTGAAAACAACGGAAGGTCCCGACGGACTGGGATCGCCGACCATCACCGCTCGATTGTACCAGGCGGTATTTCCCATGTAGGGTGTTTTTTCATAGTGCAGAATTTTATGAATGATCACTTCAAACTCGTTTATAGAATTGAATGAAAGCCTGCCCAGAATGACGTCTGCCAGAATATCTCCACCTTCCAGCTGACTGTAGGGATGGTCTCCTTCACCATTATAACCGGAATAAGTTTCAAAATAGGTAGGAATATTATAACTGCCGGATGCATCTCCTACAAATGTTACAAATTCAGGAGGATTTTCCCAGGTATCATAGGCATTTTGAATATAGTTTTTGATCGTTGAAGTGGTATTTCCGGTAACTGCTGTACTGGCTAAATGAACCTCAAAACCTTTTAACTGCTTCCAATCAGTGAGATATTGCAGGGTAGTGAGCACCGTATTATCATTGGGATAGATGAACAAGTAACAGGGCTCCTGATAGATTTCGTCGGTGTTGGAAGTTACGGCATCATAGTTTTCCACAACAGCTTCATAGAGTTTTTCGAAGCTGCGGGAAAGTTTGCGGTCACTTTGCCTGGGATTTCCAGCTTTGCCGGAGTTATCGCTGATCAGCGAAATTTCAATATTTCTGATTACTCTCAATTCTTTTTTGGCCGGATCATATTGGAAAGGATTGAAAGTGACACTCACCAGCCGGATATCGCGAAAAATCATCGGTTCGCTGATATTGATCAATTCAGCCGGAAACACTTCATTGCCGGCATAAAATTGATCATCGATGCTGAATTCATTACGGTTCGGCTGGCTTTCCGACTGCAATTCCTGGATCGGATAAACTGTGATGTCCGAAATAATTTCTGACTGAATATGAGTTATCTCAAACCTGACACCATCTTCATCAGGAATGGCAAACATCCGCGTAAATCTCGGTAAGTCCGGTTTTCCGAAATCCAGGAAACAGCCTTCATTACTGTAGGTTATTTTTTTATAATTAACGCCATTTTCGTAAACATTCTCCATTTCAAATCCGTTCAAAGAGAACTGGATATCAGTTATTTCCGTCCCAAACGATCTGTGTTCGAAGAGATTAGAATTATCGTCGATGGCGATCCAGTCTGCACTCAGAGTTGAGAAAATGAACACTGCAACAATAAGAAGAACAACATTTCTAATCATAAAATACTCCCATTTTCAAGTTTGTAGCTTATTTTTATTAATACGATTTTTTGATTTTTTAAACCATTTTCAAAAGCGTTAGCTTCAAGTGAATTCCAGGCAAAAAGCAGAGATAAATCTGTGATAATGATTGTGGAAAAAGTGAATTGCATGTGGTTTCCCGGTTTCTATTTAGAACGTGATAACCTGGATTCCCAGGCGAGTGGCAGCAAATATTTTTCCATCCTGCAGCATTGCATTGTAAGTGAAACCAATATCTCCGCTGCCCAGTTTGCCGATATATTCAGGATTTGCGATGTCTGAAATATCATATAAGAAAACTCCGCCGGCATGCGAAGATAGAACCAGGTAGTTGTCTTCCGCATCCACCGTGTAGATGAGATCGCTCAGATTTTTGCTGTATATTTCCTGCGGATCGGCAGGATCTGTAATATCAAAAATCATGAAACCTTCTTCTCGAAGCGCAACTATTACACTATTGTCAACGATCTTTACATCCAGCGCCTGGCCGGGAGTGTCCGTTGTACTGAGGATAGTTCCGCTGGTTCGATCAAGAATATAGAAGCCAAGTTGTAGCCCGGCAACAGCTATTAAATTACCATTTACATCAAATCCTTCGATAGCACCGGGTAAAACATGAGAATCGATACCAGACCAGGAATTGTCGTAAGTAGTATATTTCAATAAATTATGGATGGACCAAAATATATCGATTCCGCTAACAGGATTGGGGTAGGTTTCCATTTTATTGAGGTCAGCGGTATCACCTGATAAATAAAAAATATATTGGGGATTCATGAAATCGCTAATATCAAATATTAAAATCGAGTTTGTACCTGAAGTGCTATATACAAAAAGCAAGTCTTCATCCAGAGATGCTGAAATGCTGGTTACATTTTGTAAATGAGCTCCGTTGATACTGTCCACAAGGCACAGCCTGGTTTCGGAAACGTGATTGAAAATGGAAAAACCCTGATCGTCTTCGGCAGCGAATACAACTTCGTCAACTACGCTTAAATCTCTGGCATAGCCGCCTGTGGATAAAGTTTTCTCTATTTTCAGAATATTATCAGATTCAGTCGGATCGCTGGGCTTTGCACAATTAACCAATATCAACAGGGAAAAAATAACCAAAATAATAAATTTAATTCTCATATTCCAAAATCCTCATATTACATATTTTTATTACTAAGGAAGCATTTTTTATTCCATCCGTAGAGAGCCAAAATGTATTCAATTATTTTTTTTTGAATAATAAAAGGCTGCTTTTCTCAAAAAAAGATAGAGTTCTAAAAAACATGAAACCAAAGTCCTGAAGACATGTTCCTATAGCAAATCATCCAAATTTAAAACTTTACATTCTTAATCTCGATTCCGATAATGGCATTATTATATTTGATGAGGACTTTGAGGATAATATGAGTAGAAAAAGAAGTATCTTGATTGTAGAAGATGAAATAATAATTGCTAAAGACCTGGAGAGGATACTACTGAATGAGGGATACAACGTTCTGGGTATAATAAGTTCCGGCGAAGAAGCGATCAAACAGGCAATCGAACTGCAGCCTGATCTTGTATTATTAGATATTACGTTAAGTGATAACATCAGTGGTATCGATGTAGCATCAGTAATTCAGTTCCATCAAATTCCGGTAATCTATATCACTGCATTTAGCGATAAGCGGAATATTAAAGGTATAATAGACAGCGGATCCTACGGATATGTATTAAAACCATACAACAATGAGGAATTGATCACTACAATCGAGATAGCTCTTTCCAGGCACAAAACATATAAAAAAATAAAGGAAAGTGAAAATAGATATCGTACTTTATTTGCTAATATGCAAAATGGATTAGCTTACCATAAGATCATTACTAATGAAGATGAAACGCCAATAGACTATATTTTTCTTAATATAAATGATTCTTTCGAATGGTTAACAGGATTGAAACGAGAAAATATAATCGGGAAGAGAGTAACCGAAGTGTTGCCTGGGATCGAAAACGATCCATCTGGCTGGATTGAGAAGTATGGTAAAGTTGCTCTAACTGGGAGAAGTGTTAGATTTGAGAACTTTTCCACGAATTTTAAAAAATGGTTTTCCGTTAATGCTTACAGCCCGCAAAAAGGCTATTTTGTCACAATTTTTGAAGATATCACCGAGCGCAAGCATGCAGAGGAGGAACTGCAGAAAACCGAGAAACACTTTGTGAAGGTTATCGAAAACATTTTCAAATTTGTGCCGGAAGGTCTGTTAGTTTTTACAGATAAAATAAACTTAGCTAAACAAAATAAAGCTTTTCAGGATATTGTAAAAAAGTACGCAGTTAAGCTAAAGTATACAGAACCAGAACTAACAGAAATAATTATTGAACAGGTAAAAAAAAGGATAATCAATGAGGATTATGCAGATATCAGGATTCCCAAAAACAAAAATAAGAAATGAAAAAATAGGAAAAATAATCTTTAGTAAAGTATTGAAGATGTCATTAGTAAAGTATCTTACATTTATTGAAAAAACAACAAAACAAATGTCATTCCAAATTTCCGGGATTGTTGAGAATGAAATGTTTTACGCTAAAGTAAGAATTAATAACATCTATCCCGATATGATCGAGGATAAATCGGGACTGCGTCTTGAGGTTTCAAACGATTGTTTATTTAATTTCTATTCAACTGAGAATTTCACCAGCAATAAGTTAATATGCTCGTTAAATTGGATCAAAACCAGGAATGAGTTTTCTTTGCATATTTTAAAAAATCTTCTTGATTACCAAAGTAAATATTGGTTTTCCGGCAAAGAAGTAGATTTAAAGCCTTTGACCTTGAAACAGTTTTTATCCTTGTATCCACTGCCATGTCTTGATCATACCCGACTTTCAAGGTTGATTCCAAATTTATCAATTATAAATCCTCAAGATCAGCTCATTAATGTTAAAAGTTTATTTATATCAAAAAAAAAACATCATGCACTTCTTGTTAAAGAAATAGTTGATGAAAACGAAAGTGTTTTAAAAGATAAGGATATTCAATACCTGTTGGCTCAAAAAAAGTATCATTTATCCCTTAGAACAATATGCAATTGCAGAAAATTACTAAATATTCCTAACTATAAAGAAAGGGATGCTTATTATGATCAGCTTATAACTTTTAATGATTACAGATTGTTATCAAAAAAATATTTAAATATAATACCAAGTGAACCTGGAGTTTACGAATTGAGCATTTCATTGAAAATTAATTACCTGAATCGCAGGAGTGCCGCTATATATTTAGGGTGTTCTAATAATCTAAGAAAGCGGATAACAAACTATTTAGGTAATAAAATAAAAAATGTTCAGTTGAATATTTTTGTTGTTAACTATGATTTATCTGTGCGATTCTTTTTAACTGAAAAACATAAATTAATCGAAAAAGAGCTTCTTAAGAATTTTAAGAACATATATGGCGAATTACCAAAAGCTAATAGTTTGGGAGGGTAATTATGAAAAAGAATCTAGAAGAAATAGAGGAACTTTTTCTACAGTTTAACATGTCAAGAATAGTTTTTGCAGAAGAAGAAGAAGAAGAAGAAGAAGAAGCTCGCATTGTCGTATCGCTTATTGACATCACTGAACTTAGAAATGCAGAAGAAAATTTGAAGAATGCCTATAACGAATTAGAGAATACACAACAAGAACTGATCCAATCTCAGACACTAGCTGCTCTCGGGGAATTTTCAGCCGGCCTTGCACATGAGATAAGAAATCCACTTGCTAACATATCCGCTCTGGCTCAATTCAGCATTAAAAATTATACTATCGATAAACCAATTAAACAGAATCTAAAATCAATAATGAAAAGTTCTGAAAAAGCGAATAGAATAATCAAAGAATTATTAGATTTTGCCAGACCTCGGGAATTAATTCTCAAACCCGGGTATATTATCGACTCCATAAATAGAGCTTGTGAGCTTACAAAAGCTAAACGTTCCAACAATCAAATTCGTCTATACAAGAGATGTTCAAGAAGACTACCCAAAATAATGATCGATGAACAACGGATGCAGCAGGTTTTTTTAAATATTATTAATAATTCAATCGATGCGATGAACAAAGGTGGACGCTTATCCATCACAGCTTATTTGGAAGATGAATTCATTGTAGTAAATATTTCTGATACCGGTAAAGGTATTCAAAAACACAATATTGACAAAATATTCAATCCCTTCTTCACTCTAAAACATGAGGGGATCGGTTTGGGACTTTCGGTTACTCATCGAATAATACAATCTCATAAAGGAAAAATTGAGGTTGAAAGTGAGTATAACAAAGGAACAAAATTTATTATCAGACTTCCGATTATTAATGATAACTAACATTTCCCACTTCATTATGAGCCATCTATCTTGTTGGAGGGAAACAGATATGGATTGTAATAGACAAATTTTATGAGAAATCAGGAGAATAAGTTAATCTTCCTATCAAACTCATCCTGCTGTCCTTC
>JAUSOT010000002.1 GCA_030656075.1 Candidatus Cloacimonadales bacterium | reverse complement strand
TGGAAAGTGGTATGACTACCGTAAGCAGAATATAACCCACCTCCGTCCCGTGTTGCATAATTTGACGATATTGATACATTTTCCAGTTCCAAATCACTATAAAAATTATAAATTCCACCACCATCCATTGTTGAGGAATTTCCAGTTAATATTACATTCTGCAATAATAAATTTGAATGCAAACAATAAATTCCACCGCCATAATAAATTACTGAATTATTAGAAATTGTAACATTTTCTAAATTTAGCTCTGAATTATTGCAATAAATTCCACCACCATCCATTGTTGAAGAATTTCCTGTTATTATTATATTCTGCAAACTTATGTTTGAATAATAACAATAAATTCCCCCGCCAAAATCTGCATTTCCATTCGTAATTGTAAAACCTGATAAAACTGCAGTTGAATCTTCTGCATTTTCAATTGTAACTACTCTTCCGTTTTGATTTCCATCAATTATAGTTTGGGAGATATAGGTAGTATCTTGTGTGGTAAGAAACAAGGAAGCAACGGTAATATTCTTTCCATTGTAATTAATATTTTCATAATAGGTTCCAGGTTGCACTAATACAGTATCTCCAATTGTTGCCACATTTATTCCTGCCTGAATTGTTGGTTGATCGGCAGGGATGTTTATTATTGTGGCTGATAAATACAATCCAAAAACAAAATACAATAAAATCATTAAGTTCTTCATTTTCTTATCCTTTCTCATTATTTCAATAAAAGACATTTTTTCACAGCTTCGGTTTTGCCATTTATATTCAGTTTATAGTAATAAATTCCAGAACTTACAGCTTTTCCTGATTCATCATCTCCGTTCCAAATTATCGAATGGAAACCTCTTTCAAATTGATTATTTGCGAGTGTCTTTACTCTTTGTCCTTTGACATTGAAAACTAAAAGTTCAACATTACTTTCTTTCGAAATTGAAAATGAAATTGTTGTAGTTGGATTAAATGGATTGGGATGGTTTCCGATTAATCTTGTTTCCCAAGGTATTAGTTCATCCTCATTACCAGTTCCAGTAACTGTGATATAATCTATTTTCAGTTCAGTATCTGAATAGCTTCCGTCACTAACTGTTAAGGAAACTGAATAAACTCCAGCTTGATTGTATATATAGATGGGATTCTGTTCGTTCGAATCGATAGTTCCATCGTTATCGAAATCCCATTCCCAACTTGTGGGATTTCCAACTGATAAGTCTGTAAACTGTACTTCAAGAGGAAGCAAACCTGAAGTAATATTAGCTTCGAAATCTGCAATTAAATTATATTCCTGGAACTCGTATGCTCCCATATCAATTATATCATTGTAGATTCTTGGATTTCCGGCTAAGTCAAAGTCAGGTAGATAAAGACCTGTTGTATCGGGTGTTCCTGCATCAATACAGGGGGAATATTCAGCTAATGTAAAGGGGTGATCTCCCATTCCAATGAATAATGGATCCTGATCAATGTTGTAGAAGAACCACTCAATATATGCATTATTATTGGTTACAATTCCCGATATACCACCTTGAAGATCGGTATTAAATATTGCAATATATGAAGGATCGTTTGAGGCTGAGAAGTAAATTTCTTGTGGTGAATTATTCCATAAAATACAATTTACCAAAGTCGGGTATGATGCATTTTTACAGTATAATGCACCACCATCATTAGCAGAGTTGTTTACAATAGTAGTATTTTTTATGAAAGGGTAGGAACTACTACAGTATATTCCAGCACCATCATCTGATGAATTATCAGTAATTAATAAGTTTTCTAATACCGGATATGAATTGTTTTTACAGTATATTCCACCGCAATAGGAGCTGTGACCATTCTTTATGATAAGATTGCGTACTTTCGAGCTTGAATTTGAAAACTCAATGACATGATTAGATGAATTTGCATCTAAGATAGTCTCTCCATTACTTGATCCTTCTAATGTAATATAATTAATAAGACCTATGGGATACATTTCTCCTGTTGTTTCAGGGCTATAAGTACCGGGCGCAAAGAAGATCGTATGTGGATTTTGTTCATCAACGTACATTCTTGATAAAGCGTACTGTGTCGTGAGAAAAGGTTCGTTTTCATTTAAACCGGAATTTGCATTATTTCCCAGAGGAGAAACAAAAAGATCGGCATTAATAAGTTCAATATATGAATGATCAATTTCAAATGTAAAATTCTCAAGCGGATGTACATGATATTCATTTGGGTAGAGAACAGTAAATGTATCCACAATAACATTGAAAGTATTTGAGCCATAATAATAAATATCTTGTCCAATGTATGAACTGCCAATTCCTGAATTAGAATAAATGCTGCATTTTTCGTCGGAGTGAAAGTTAATGTTTGTATCGCCTGAGATGTACAAACCACCTCCGATAACTTCGGACTGATTTTCTGTGATAGCTACATTTTTCATATTTAAATTTGATACAGCACAGCGAAATCCACCTCCATAGTGTGCAGAATTATAAGAAATTCTAATGTTATCAAAGGTCATATTTGAATAACTACAATAAATTCCTCCCCCAAAGTTAGCATTATTATTTATAACAATAATATTTTCTAAGGTGGGATTAGAATAGACACAGTTTATTCCACCTCCAAGTCCACCAGAATTATTTGAGATTATCAGATTCTCTAAAATCGGTGAAGATGAAAAACAATTTAGTCCTCCGCTTTTACTAGAACTTGATGGGAGGTACCCGTTTATGATACTTAGATTTTGAATATTAGTACTTTCGGAATTGTATATATTAATAACAGAATTTGTTGAATTTGCATCCAAAATCGTGACATCTTCACCGGCTCCTTCCAAAGAAAGATAATTGGAAATATTAAATGGGTAGAACTCTCCAGTCGTATCCGGGCTATAAATACCGGGTGCAAAGAAAATTGTGTGAGGATTTTGTTCATCAACGAAGATTTTTGATAAAGCATAATGCACAGTTAGTAAAGGTTCGTTTGCATTTAATCCGGAGTTGGAATCGTCTCCTGTCGGAGAAACATAAAGATCAGAGTTTATTAATTCATTGATTGAATGAAGAATATCAAAGGAAAAATACTCTGACGGGTAAACATAATAAACCGAAGGAAATAAAACTGAAAAAGTATCAACTACTACATTAAAAAAATTAGTTTCGTCATTGTAATAAATGTCTTGTCCTGCATTTCCTGTCTCAGTTACTATATTAGAATGAATATTGCATCTATTTTCATCATCAAAAATAATATTACTATTTCCAGTAATATAAATTCCTCCACAAGTGTAAATAGCACTATTATTAGTAATTGTTACATTGCTCAGATTCATACTTGATAAATTACAATAAATTCCACCTCCATTATTAGCAAAGTTCTGTGAGATGGATGAATTTGTAATAGATAGATTTGAATTGGAACAAGAGATAGCTCCACCAGCATAAATTGCGGTGTTATTAAACAGAGAAATGTCGACTAAAGAAGGATTTGAATATGAGCAATGTAATCCAGCTCCATTATTTCCAGAATTATTAGTAATGATAAGATTTACTAAAGTTGGACTTGAATAACGAATATAAAAACCTCCTCCATAATCTGGACCACCATTCGTTATCGTAAAACCGCATAAAGTTGCAGTTGAATTTTCACCATTTTCAAAAGTAACAACAAATCCACTTTGATTCCCATCAATTACTGTTTGTGAAATAAAAGTAGTATCTTGAGTTGTAAGAAACAGCGATGCAATCGTAATGTTCTTGCCATTGTAATTAACGTTTTCGAAATAAGTTCCAGGCTGTACTAAAACAGTATCACCTTCTACTGCGGTATTAATTCCTGCTTGAATTGTAGGTTGATCTGTGGGAACATTTATTATTGTTGCAGATAGATGCATCACTAAAACAAAACATATAAAAATCATTAAGTTCTTCATTTTCACTCCAATTTATTAAGTTATATAAATAACGGCATGTTTTATTAAATCCGCATAAAACCAGCCATCTTCATCTCATTCCGCCTAAAATTTCCCTCGATTTCAATTAACTGGATCGAAGTTGCTGATATATCTATTTCATGTCAAATATTTTATGATTATTTTGCTTTTATGCTTTTGTGGCTGACCGGCTGAATTCCTGAAATGCAGTTATCTTAACCCCTTGCATCCCCCAGATTGTGTGAAAATTAAAAATGAATCGATTTCTTGGAATCCAAAACATCTCCTTTCGGGGAGATCGTCGATTACAATCGAAATTTCGACTCCGATTTTCCGCCACGGAGTGTCGGGCTACTATTTTCACACACTCTGCCCCCTTGACAGGGGGAGAATAAGGAACCATAAATAAACGCTGAAATCCTGAACTGCTGACTTGCTGACTCACTAAGTTTCAAATATTATTAGACAGCCTCTGACCGAGTAGGTTCAATCGTCCCGATTGAACCAGCTATTTTATCAGATCGTCTCGATCGGAGAATGAATCATTGAAGTTTTCGGGACGAAAACCAAAAAAAGTGTGAACTCCTCGAGACGAGAAGTCCAACAACGAAATATTGTTAGACAATCATTTCCGATTATCTTTTTTGGAAAAAATAAATTATGCTGGAGAGTGCGATGAAATGTAAAAAAATGGGAACAGTATATTTTGTGCGGATCGACAGGGGAGAGGAGGTTGTCTCCGAATTGAAAAAAGTATGTGAAAAACACAATATCAAACTGGGAAAGATCAGCGCAATTGGCGCTGTGAATAAAGCAACGATCGGTTTCTTTGATGTCGCTGAGAAGCAATATCATTCCACTATTTTAACGGGAGATCATGAAATTACGACACTCCTGGGAAACATAACGACAATGGATGGAGAGATTTATCTGCATTGTCATATCACTCTCGCGGGTGAAGATCAAAAAGTGATTGGCGGACACTTGAACGAAGCGGTTGTAAGTGCCACCTGCGAAGCGATCATCGAAGAATTCAGCGGCGAAGTGAACAGATTCCGCGATGAAACATTGGGACTGAACCTGCTCGATGTTTAAGATGTGCTATAATTTGGCTGACAGAGCATATTGCAGGTTGACAAAAATTCTCATTTGCAGGTAGTTGTACTCGATTTTGTTATAAGAGATTTTTTTGATATTGGGATACAAAGTTATCTCGAGGTTTAATGATTGCAGTTTATATAGATAGCGCTTTGGTGAGAGTCAAACGCGAAATTCAATACACCTTCGATTTCATATTTCATACCTTGGGGTATGAATATAAATATATTTCCCAAATTGAGCAACTCCTCGATAATGATATTCTGGTTTATTACGGCTTGATCGAACCCAATTCCAAAGAAGCTTTCATCCTGGCCATGCACAAGATCATGTTTTTCATACCCTGTGAACTGCAACTGCTGGAACCGGGAACTCTGGAAGAGCTGGAAGACTGGAAGAAAGAAATCAAGTTGGATAAGCAGATTCCGGTACTTTGTTCCAGGGATTGTGAAATTCCGGTTGTCTATTTGCGGGATGAAAATCTTTTTTATGGTTCTTTCAAATTTGACCTGGTGGGAAACACTTTTTTCAATCTGATCAATTATGAATTATTTTTCAGTAAAAATCGGGAAAGAATTCATTCAATCCCTGATTCCGAACTGATTTTTGAAAGCACTCCGCTCATTCCCTATGTAAACTATTATCTCTGGCTTTTTGAACAATGCCTCAAAGATGCCGTGCTGGAAAAACCTAATTTTTATCTCTTCAAAAAAGAGCTTTGGCCCCTTGCGGAAAATGGCGCAATTGCGCTTTCTCACAATGTTCATCGACTGCAAAAATGGAATGCAGGGAAAATCTTCCGCAGTTTGTACAAGGATATTTTGCTTTTCTACGATATTAAATATCAAATCAAAAATCTGATCAGCAAACTCAAATTCATTGCCACGAATATCGAAGAATACTGGAATTTTGATATCATCAATCGTCTCGAAAACAACCTGAATTTTAAAAGCACCTATTTTTTTGGAACGGAATCGGAAAATAAAGAAGATATCGATTATCAGATCTACAACAATGAAATTTACACGGAGATTTCAAATTTGCTGGAAATGGGACACGAAATTGCTCTGCTGGCTTCGTCCCGATCTTACAAAAATGATATCTACAAACGCCAGAAAAGTCAGATCAATCAATTCACTTTGAAAGATAAGATCGGAACGCGTCAGACCGGATATTATTTTGATCCCAAAATTACCGAAGAACTGCTTTCCAAGAATCATTTCACCTATGATTCATCCAAAGCAATTTTATCTAAAAACGGCTTCAGGAGCGGAATAGGCTTTCCCTACCATCTCTATTCTTTTGCCAAAAATAAATCAAACGGATTTTTCGGCTTTAAAAACCTGGAGCTTCCATTGGTTTTTTCGGATGATCATTTTATCCTTTCCAAAACAAAAAATGTGTCGTTGAACAATGCAAAAGAGATGATCAAAGCGATCCTGAATTCCACCCAGGTTACGAACGGTCTGATAACTTTCAATTTTTCCGTCTCGAATTTTACTGATGTGGATTATGATGAAAATTTATACTCGGATTTATTGCAGCAGATTTCCAACCAAAATTGGTTCAATGCAACTTATTTGGAAATTGCCGACTGGTGGCTGAAACGCGAGAAGATCGAGGTGACTGAGAAAGGTAATAGGCTGCATTTGTATTTTCCTGAGGCTGTAAAAAGCATAACTTTTTCTTTGTTGGGAGAATATGGTTTCGTCGATGCCGGCAAAGCAGAATGTGTCATTTCAGATTCAAAGATCAACTTTAAAAATGTGAAAGCCGATACCAAAATAACCATTAAATTACAGAACACGGAAAACACATTTAAATTTATATGAAAAAATTACTTCTAATCGCCTATTTTTATCCGCCTCTGGGTGGACCCGGTGTGCAACGTCCCGTCAAGCTGGTGAAATATTTGCGGAAATTCGGCTGGCAAACCGACGTGATCACGGTTAAGAACATAGTTTTTCATTCCTACGATGCAGAACTGGCCAAAGAAGATGCAGCAAATTCGGTGATTCGAGCAGCTTCATTAGATCCGATGGCGGTGTTGAAAAAACTAACAAAAAATAAAGCTTCTCATAGCGACAATATCTATTTTGGCACACCTGAAAAAATCAAGAAATTTATCCGTAACCTGTTTCCGATCGATGAAAAGATCGGCTGGTTGCCGGCAGCCTATAAAGCAGGAAAGAAGCTGATCAAAACTGAAAAATACGATGCTGTGATGGCGACCATCGGACCTTACACGAATGCGCTTGTTGCCTACAAACTCAGCAGGAAATTTAATCTTTCTCTAATCATAGATTATCGCGATCATTGGACGCTGAATCCTCATTTGAAAGGACAAACCCGGTTCAATAAAATTCATTCAAAACGTTGGGAATCAAGGATATTGGGGCAGGCTTCAGTAATAACAGCGATAGGTCAAACGATGCAAAATGAATTGATAGAAGCCTTTGGAGAGCAGCTGGAATCCAAAAGCAAAGTGATGTTCAACGGTTTTGATGAAGAAGATTTCGAAAACATCGAAATAAAAAAAAGTGAAAAAACCGTATTCAGTTACATTGGAAATTTTTATGGTTACCGCACTCCGGAATTTTTTATCAAAGCAATGGAAAATCTGAAAAAAAATGGCAAATTACCAAATGATCTGCAGATCCAATTTGTTGGAAATTATTACCCGGAAAGCCGAAAATATCTAACCGTTAACTCTGTTTCCAAACAGATAACAATCCTTGATCAAGTTGAGCATCAGGAAGCTTTGCGGTTATTAATGAGCTGTGATGCAGTTTTGCTGTTTATTGCTTCTTCCGCAGGTGGTGGAATTCTGACGGGCAAAATATTTGAATACCTCCGCAGTGGAAAACCGATTCTGGCGATGATCCCGGCAGATGGGGAAGCTGCTTTATTGCTGAAAGAAAATGCTCAAAATTTTATCTGCGCCATGGAAGATGTGCAATCGATTGAGGAAAATCTGATTAAAATCTATAAAGCAGTCAAAAATCAGACGAAATTCGATTTCAGACAGCCGTCCGAATTAAGCCGGGAAAATCAGACTCGCGAATTTGTAGAATTTATGGATCAGAGATTATGGCAAAAATAAAATTGGCCCATCTCCAGCTTCTGCCGTTGCTTTCCGGCGCTCAGAACGTCATGCTTACATTGCTCACAAACCTCGACAGAGAGCGCTATGAAATCTTTGTCATCTCAAAACCGGAAGGACCTTTGGTTGTTAAAGTGAAAGATTTAGGTTTTACCCATATTTCCGTTCCTGCTTTGCGCCGGGATTTATCATTGCTGGATGGATTTGCCTTCCTGCATATTTTCCTGATTTTCCGAAAATATAAGTTTGATATTGTTCACACCCATTCTTCCAAAACCGGTTTCCTGGGCAGGATCGCTGCAAGATTAGCCGGAATTAAGAAGATCGTTCATACCGTGCATGGTTTTCCTTTTCATCATGCTCAACCTTTTCCGATCCGGTTTTTCTATCGAAGCCTGGAAAAATTCGCCGCTACATTTTGCGACAAGATGGTTTTTGTGAATGAAGCAGAATATAAATTTGCTGTTGAATTTAAAATCATTAAAAAAGAAAAAGCAGTTTTGATCCATAATTGCATTGAATTGAAAGATCATGAATTCATAAAAAAAAGAAGAAAGGAAAATGATGATTTTATCATCGGCAGTGTGTTAAGATTCGAGAAAATCAAAAACATCGAAAACACAGTTCGAGCGGCAATCCGGGTTTGTCTGAAAAATAAAAAAATTGTTTTCTTTTTCGTTGGAGATGGAAAATTGCTGCCTGTCTGCCGCAAGATGGTTATTAATGCCGGACTCGAAAACAAGATTCTTTTCCCGGGCTGGCAAAACAACATTTCTGAATGGCTTAATAAGTTTGATGTTTATCTGCTTTTCTCGATTGCAGAAGGATTATCCATTTCGATTTTGGAAGCTATGGCAGCTGGTTTACCGATCGTTGCTTCCGATGTGAAAGGAAA
>JAUSOT010000144.1 GCA_030656075.1 Candidatus Cloacimonadales bacterium | reverse complement strand
AACTTTGCACGGCAACCACACCGATCACTTCATTATGAACAAAGAGCGGAACTCCCAGCCACACTTTGGAAGGCGTTCCCACCTGTTCAACTTCTCCAGATTGAAACAATTTATTTTGGATTTTGGATGTAGCCAGAAGTGATTTTCTAGTTCTAATAACAAAAGAAGTGAGTGTTTTTCCAGCCGGAAAAGATGTAAATTGATCTTTTTCATCCTTCTGGTAGGGCAGTGAAAGCGTATCTGTTTTTTTATCATAAAGGGCAATATAGAAATTTATTGTGTCGATGATCTCGCTGAGAATATTCTGGATGGAACCGTATAATTCATGGTAATCTTCTATCCGGTTCACAGCATTGGAAATTTCATATAATATCGACTGCAGTTTTGCTGTTTTTTTTCTGCCGGTAATATCATACGCCATTCCTTCGACAGATATTACATTTCTTTTATCATCGAAAACGGGGAATTCGGAAACCTCTAAAGTGTGAATACTGCCATCCTTATGATAGACCTCGAATTCAAAGGTAGGAGGTTGTTCACCTTTTATCGCTTGATCTGTATATTTGGTCACTAATTCATTTTGAGGATTGTCGGTGACAAAGTTGTAGCGGTTCTCGATGAATTCTTCTTTTGAATAGCCCAACACATTTTCAATCGAGGGACTCATATAGGAATAAACACGATTTGTATCGTGCGAATAGAAAAAATAATTGCTTTTCAGATTATCAACGAGATGATTAAATTTTTCTTTGGATTCATTTAATTCCAGGGTTGTTTCTCTCATCTCTTCGGAACGCTTCAATAATTCTTCTGTTTTGTTCCAATTTTTCAAAAGGGAATCAACTAAAGAAAGTATCTCGTTTTCTGTGAATGGTTTACGAATGTAGTAATAATCGTGGTCCAGAGCATGTCTGATCTCCAGGGATGTCTTATCTTCATAGCCGGTGACGAAGATAATGATGACCTTCGAATCTATTTTCCTGATCTCTTCGGCAGTTTGCCAGCCATCCATACCCGGCATGCGAATATCCAGGATGCAGATGGGAATTTGCTCTTTATTTTCATAAGTTTTTTTGAACGCCGCTACGAGTAGTTTTCCATCTAAAAAAAACTCTGTTTCGAATTTTTTTTCCGGTTCTTCGCCGGTATATTCCGTGTTCTGGAAAATATCCTGGTAAAGATTCAGAATATTTTGATCATCATCAGCAATCAGAAGTTTTCTGTTCATTTTATCCCCTATCAAAACGTCTAAAATTATCTACATCTCTCGGTTAATTATTTTTTATATGATTAATTATAAGTCAATAACAAAAAGGTGATTTATTAAAATGATGAGCGAAATCCAGCAAATTGATCTTTTCCCTCGTTCCAATGCTCCTGCGTTGGAATGCTGTTTCTCCGCTCCTGCGGAAAAGTGAAGTCCGAAAACCATTCGCAAGGTTTATCAATGACCACTCTTTTCCCTCCCCTGTCAAGGGGGACCGAAGGAGTTTCCAATGACCAGTACACTAATGACAAGTCTTTTCACTAATCCACCGTGATCGATTTTGAAACGTTTTTGGGAACGTCGGGATGCACGCCATGATCGCTGATACCCAATCGATCCAGATAAGCCATTTTCCGAATGCTCATTTTCAGAGCCAATAACTGCAGAACTGTCGTGGCCGAAAAAGTGGTCATCAGCGAATCGCCTGTATGGGGCAAGGGAATATAACCCCAGCCGTAATATCCTTCATCATGCGGATTTACCTTGGCATTTTCAAATAATTTTTCATTTTCTTCGGCAATCACAAAGGTATCTCCACCCCTGATTTTATGCGTGTTGATCTGTGAAATTGTCAGATTCACGTCGCGTTCTTCCGGACCTGTCACATAAATGAGTGGATAATTGCGATAGGCATTTTCAAAGAAATCATAATTCTTCACGATCTCCTTGAAGAGAGCTAAACCATTGACTGACAGATTGAACGGATAAGATTTGTTGAAAATATAGTTACTTAATTCTCTGGCCAGAAGGCGTTTTTCATCGGCAGGAATACCTCGTTCATCCGCCATTTTATCCATTTCATCCTGGGTCAGATTAAAATGCCTGATCATAGCTTTCACACTTTTCATGCCGAAAACCGTGTTCTTGCCCAGAATTGTGTTGGGACCGTGTTTGAATTCGGAAGCTTCACCCCCTTCGGTGTGATTCAGTACTGTTTCCCTGATCTTGAGAGCGCCTTCTTTGGCCACTCCCATGATCTTGGTTGCCAGTATGTGCATCGACGGTTCCAGATAAATTTTTCCGGCTACAAATTCAATATGCTCTTCAGTGGAATCAATCGTTTCCTGGATCAGCCTTGGGATCATCTCAATCGATTCCTGTCTTTTAGCCAGAGCCTGACCAATTTCTATAATATTTTCCGCATTAGCTTTTTTTAGTTTTTTGAATCGCATTTCTGCGACTTTAATTGCCAGATAATAAAACAGAGTGATCTGGTTAATGAAACTTTTGGTAGCAGGAACGGCTATTTCCGGGCCACAAAATATTGGAATGGAAACATCACTTTTTTCCTGGCCAAGAGTGGAGTTCATGTTATTCACCAGCACGATTTTCTTGATATCCAGTCCTGAATTTTCCACATCATTGAAGATATCGATCAGATCTTTCGTTTCACCGCTCTGAGAAACTCCGATTATCATGTCATCTTCCTGCAGGCTTTTGGAAAATTGACCTCGGAAATTCCCCGGCAGGATCGGGATGATGGTAATATTGGCGATTTCATTGAAAAATACTGAAGCAACCAGAGTCGCATGGTAGGAAGTCCCGCAGGCAATAGTGTAAATATTTCTGCTTTTATCCCAGGTATTTTCCATCAATTTTAAGAATTTGGCAACACTGGCTTCAAATTCATCCACATCGGTTTCTTCGGAAATTGAATCAAGCGCCTTGCTGATGAGCAAGCTCTTCTTATCGAAATGCGTATTCAGGAGATCAATAAAAGTATTCTTATCGGTGGAAAAAAAATACTTCTTTTCAAAGTCTTTTTTCACCAATTCGTCATAAATGGAATTATATTTCTCCTTAACTTTTTTATAGAATTCATCTGCTTTGGTTGAATCGCGAAATTCCCTGAACAATACTTGAAGTTCATCAGTATCATCACCCTTCATTATCTGTGCGTGCAGATTTTTCATGTCATCAAGAAAGTTTTCCTTTTTCAGAAGGTTCAACATCCGGCGTCCTGTGTTCGAACCTCCTTGAAAAAGTTTGATCAACCTTCCGGAAGATTCCGTTTCCGCATGAATTTCCTGTTCCATAAAATATTCGAAGGGAGGAATCAGCTCTGTATCTTCGGCACGCAGTTTGGAACGCACCGGGTTTCTATCGATAGCTTCTCCCGCGTTGATGCTGAGATCAGCAAGTCCGGGACGCTTAATTTTCAGCTGTTTGAAGGCATAAACCTGGAAATTATTAACCGAAAATTCAACAAATTCGCCTTCTCTCAGGTTCACCAGCATTTTAGTGAAACGCAACACAGCCGTCAGATCGGAAGAAGCCAGTCCGAATTCATTGCCATCTACTTCACCAATTCCGAAATACAAACTGCTGCCGCCTTTGATCGCCCAACTGGTTTCGGTGAGTGGATCGACCACAACCGCAGCATAGGAACCAACCATTTTCTGAGCAGCCTGGATAATTCCTTTTCTCATGCATTCGCGGCGTAATTCTGCATTCGCTTGATCTTCAGTTTCCAGCTTTCCCAATTCGTTATCAAAGTAATGTTCCACAGTATGAACCAGCATTTCGCCATCGTTATCAGAAACGACACTATGTCCTTCCGAGAGCAGAAAATGTTTCAATTCGCGGGTATTAGTAATGTTGCCGTTGTGTGCTCCATAGATGAATTGTTTGCATTTCACAATATGCGGCTGAGCATTTTTCTGCGTCACGTTCCCAAAAGTAGCCCAGCGCACCTGGCCGCAAAATATTCTTCCTTCCTGTTTTTCGATGCCGAGTGTTTTGACCAGCGTGCTTGGCGCTCCAACATCTTTAAGCAATGTAACTTTCATGTTATCTTTTTGGAAGGCTGCGCCGGTAGAATCATAGCCGCGGTATTCCAAAGCTCGAAGCAATTTGGAAGCATATTTTCCCATATTCAGCGATTTCTTTGCGAGACTCAAGCCCAGCACTCCGCATCCGACGCCAAATATCGGGATGGGAATAGTGATATTTATATTTTTTAAAAATCCAAAATTCATTCTTCCGCCTAATTTATTTCAATAAAAATTCTGCTATTTTCAAATCAAATTCATCGGTGATCTTGAGGTTCTGTGATGACGATTCCAGCACTGAAACAGTTATTCCATAATGCTCCAGGATAGCTGCATCATCGGTAAAATGGAGATTTTCCATGTGAGCTTTTTGGTGCATTTTCAAAATCAGATCAAACTGGAAAACCTGCGGTGTGAGCGCTGAAGCCAGATCTTCTCGGGGAATGGTCTTCACTATTTTTCCATCTCTAATTTCTTTGATCGTATTTTTTACTTTACTCACCGGAATCACGGCTTTTTCAATTTCTGCGATTTTGATCAATTCCAAAATCTCGTTTGCTTCGATGAATGGCCGCACTCCATCATGGATAAGTACGATCTCTGTGTTATCAGAGCAGGCAGAAAGCGCATTATAAACCGAATCCTGACGCTCTGCACCACCTGCAACACACAAGATTTTTCTCTTCGGATACTCCTGTTTTATTGCCTGTTGGAAATCTTCCAGTTCCTCTTCCGGAAGGAGAATTATCACTTCGTCGATTTGCGGATGATTTACAAATTTATCTAGAGTATAAAAGAGTAAGGTACGCCCATGGACGACCAGAAACTGCTTTTTTATCTTAGTTTGAAGACGTTTACCACTGCCGCCGGCAGTGATGATAGCAACAATTTTACCCATATTTTCTCCAATTAACTGCCAGAGAAAATTCCGGGAAGTAGCTCGTGTCAAGAAATATGTGTTTTCTACAAAGAATTAGGACTGCAAAACAGTCCTAATTCTTTTCAGATTATAAAGTAATGATCACAAATATTTGTGATTGATTCAGATTATCAGACGGATATTTCTCTAATTAATATCCTAAAAAAAATCCTAAATATCCTGCCAGCAGACCAAAGAACAAGTTAATCGCTTTCGTGGCGATGAAACCGCGTTTGGTTTCGGCCAGCAGTGGGATCATACCGTGTCCATCCTGCACAATTGAACTGGCCAGCAGCACACTGAAAGGAATGGAACCGGTCGCAAAAAGTGTAACAAAAACCAGATGCGGCCCCGATTCCGGGATGATGCCAACCAGGCAGGCGATGAGCACGACGATTACCTGGTTACTGGAAACCCAGGCAGCAATATCTATTTTCTGCATAATGAGTTGAATAACAAATAGAGCGCCAAAAGTCCAGAGAAAGATCTTAGGGATGTGAATTTTGACAATGTGATTCCAGAGATGTTCTTCCAGGAAATGATCCGGTACAGTGATTACCACAAACATGGCAATCAACGAAGTGATCAATAGTGTAGTTTTGATCCAGTTCTGAGCTTCGTGAGCAATATAGCCCTGCAGCACACCGGCAATAAGCATTAACACGATGATGATCAGCAAAACTCGCGGCAAGGTTGGATGGCGGAGCTGTTTGGAAATTTCCGAAGATGAAAAGCAATCACATTTTTCTTCTTCATGTAACGGTAACTTTCGATGCTGCAATTTTTTGATGAAATTTAGATTCGGAAAAAAAGTATCAGTCAGAAAACCGGCTGCGATCCCGATGCTGAATGTGATCGCGATAAGTTGCAAAGCTTTGCCTGGAAACATTGCCAGCATCACAAAAGCTTCATCCCCGCTGGTGGCGATCATGGCTGCTACCAATGCTCCAAAACCTAATATATTGTGAGAGAAAAGAGCGACAACTGTGAAAGCACCCAGGCAGCCGGGAACAGCTCCGAGAAAAGCAGCAAAAACGTATTGCAGCCACTTTCTATTCTGCAGAAAAAAATGCCAACTTCCACGCGTCTGAACATTCACATATTCGATCACCAGCATCATCACAAACACGAAACCTGTGATCATGACGGCATGTTCAAAAACTTCTTTTATTAACTCAATCATCAAATCCACCCCATCGTAAAATTTACCTTAACATTCCTAAATCTCAATATTTTTTTTCAATACAATTTATGCTTCTCTCAATTCACCTTTTTGATAAGCCTTGTAAGCTTCTTTAACGGTCATTTCACCTGCTCCGACAAATATCTTCAAATTTGCCTGCTCAAGTACTCTCCCGGCATTTCCACCCGGTCCATTGCCGGTGATCAGCACATCGGGATTCAGGTCGAAAAATTTCTGCGCTGTTTCCGGACCAGCTCCGTGAGCCACACCTTCTACTGCGCGGTTATCAATATTGCTTAATTCGTCTTTTTCTTCATCGTAAATCACAATGAATTCTGTTCTGCCAAAACGTGGATCCATAATAGAATCCCATTGGATTCCTTTGGTTGTAAATGCTATTTTCATTTTTATTTTCTCCTTGTATTTAATACACTTTCAGTCCCCCTTTGGAAGGGGGAATACAGGGGGTTTGCTATAACCAGCCTTAGATTTATTAATATTCATCAAAAATTTTACAAAACCCCTCTTCCTCCCCTTACGAAGGGGAGCTTATTTCTTTCACTTTTCTCCAAGTTTCTTCCAGTATCTGTTTCAATTTGCTTTCACTGAATTCAACGATCGTTTTGCCATCGGTCATTGCTTCTGTAAACGTTTCATCGTAGGGAATATCTGCAAGATGAGTAACATTTTCTTCCTTCAGGAATGCTTTGATCTCTTCCGAAACCTGCAAATTTATATCGGCTTTATTGATGATGCAGCCTGCCGGAATTTTGAATTTCTTCACAAGCTCGTAAACCCGCTTCAGATCGTGCAGACCGGAAACTGAAGACTCTGTGACCAGTACCACAAAATCTGTACCTGAAAGAGAGGAAACCACCGGGCAACCAATGCCGGGCGAACCATCTACAATAATGAAATCTTTGCTATTTTGCTCAGCAATCTGTTTTGCTTCTTTTTTAACTTTTGCCACTAATTTGCCGGAATTATCAGCGCCTATTTTGAGTCTGGCATGCACCATCTGGTTATCTGCTTTGGTATTGGAAATGAACCATTTTCCCACATTCTGTTCCACCATTGAGATCGCATCTCTGGGACAAACTTGAGAGCAATATCCACAGCCTTCGCAATTCAGGTTGCTCACAAAATATTTTTTTTCAATGACCGGGATCGCCTCGAAGCGGCAGACTTCAGCACATTTTCCGCATTTGATGCATTTATTCTGATCGATTTCGGCTGCCACACCGCTATAAAAATCTTCAGAGAATTCCCAATCAGGCTGCATGAGCAAGTGCATGTCAGCAGCATCAACATCGCAATCGGCAACAACGATGTTCTTTCCACCCAAAACAGCAAAGGAAGCTGTGATGGAAGTTTTGCCGGTGCCGCCTTTGCCGGAAATTATGACGATTTCCTTCATGTTGATAACCCCTCTCCGGCTAAAGCCGTATCTCCCCTTAACAGGGGAGAAATTTCGGGATAAAAGAATCCTTTCTTCCTTTTACTCCACGTGGGAAGGGGAATACAGGGGGTTAAAAATAATTCAATTCTCATTTTAATAATCCTGTCCTCCCGTTGAAAGCTGCAGAATATGATCGGCAATTTTCTGTAATTCAGCTTTGAAAGCAGGAATTTGTGGATAGATCAATTCTCCTTTGGAATAAAGTTCCGCGATCTTGCGATCGTTGGGCAACTTTGCCAGAATATCGATTTGTTCTTCAATGCAATATCTAACTACTTCATCATTGCCTATGCCAAAGCGATTGATAACAATTGCAAAATCTTTTTTCAATTCTCGCATGGTATCAACTGCCAGTTTCAGATCGTGCAGACCGAAGGGTGTCGGTTCGGTGATCAAGATCACGAAATCAGCTTCTTTGGTTGCTTCGATCACCGGACAGGAAGTGCCGGGAGGAGAATCATAGATTTTGATCTTCTCATCGTTGAACTGTGAATCTACATATTTCAAAGTTTGCGCGATCAGCGGAACAGCCTGTTCCTGACCGATATCGAGTTTGCTTTCAATGAAATCGAAATTATCCACAGAAAAATGTTTGAGTTCCCCCATTTTCTGCGGACTCATCGGAAGTGCTTTGGCTGGACATAGTTCGCTGCAAGCATAGCAACTGTGACAGAGTTCCGGAAAAACCATGATCTGATCTCCCAGCTTGAGCACGGCATGAAAATTACAAACTTTCTGGCAATGTCCGCAAAGCGTGCATTTATCTTTATCCCAGTTGGGG
>JAUSOT010000258.1 GCA_030656075.1 Candidatus Cloacimonadales bacterium | reverse complement strand
AACACCTTATTACTTTTGAAATTGGCCTCATCCGCCTCATCCCCAATGAAATATTCAGCAAGCTGAATTTCACGGGGTAAACCGACTTCGTCCCGAAAGCGTTCGGGACCACCTTCTCCAAAGGAGAAGGAAATGAAACTTTCAATTGGCTAAACCCACTATTTTCCCTCTCCTTTGGGGAGGGCTGGGGTGGGGCAATTAATTTCAAAAACACCCTATTATGCAGAACTCATCAAACTTTTTCTAGAAATATTTGAGTGATTTTTTTGTAAATTAATAAAATCGAACCACGAATTGCGCGAATAAACGCTAATAAAATTAGCCACCGGATTTTCAAGGAAAGAACACCAATAAAACTTGGCACATGCCGCAAGTAATGTAAATTGCTCTTACGATTTATCCCAAGATTCCCTGCGGAACTTTGGACAAGCTTTTTTTGAATTCTTTTAATAAAAATATTCTTTACAAGAAATGATGAATAATTTTCTTAGAACTAAAAATTAGTTTATTAGAACTAAAAAGTAGTTAATAAAAACTAAAAAGAGGTTTTTATGTTAGAGGCGTTGTTAGGTTCAATCAATAAAGAAAGAATTCTGATTTATCTTTATTGCAGGGAAAGTGGGTATGCCAAAGAGATTGCGGAATTCTATCAAGTGCCCTTAACTCCATTGCTCAATCAATTGAACAATTTGGAGAATGGAGGTATTTTAGTTAGCCAGCAAAAAGGTAGAACGAGGTTTTTTCAGCTAAATCCGCGCTATCCATTTTTAACAGAATTAAGACAATTGTTGGAAAAAACTTTAAGTTTTTATCCTGAAGATTTGCAGAATCAATTACAAAACAATCGCCGCCGACCGAGACGAAATGGGAAAGCAATATGAAAAAAATCAAGGAGATGAATGTCCAGGAATTGGGAGCTTATATTTCGTCTCATCTGCAAAAACACGGAGTGGAAATCACTTTGACCGGTGGAAGCTGCGTAACCATATATTCCGATAATCAATATATCTCGATGGATATTGATTTCGTTGAAACTTATTACACCAAAAGAAAAGACTTAAAGAAATATTTGGTTGAGATTGGATTCACAGAAGAAAACAGGTATTTCAAGCATCCAGAAACAGATTATTTCATTGAGTTTCCACCAGGCCCGTTAGCAGTTGGTGAAGAAGCGATTAAAGAAATCCAGACCATTCATACTGATGTCGGAGAATTAAGAATTATTTCGCCAACCGAATGTGTGAAAGATAGATTGGCATCTTTCTATTTTTGGAATGATAGACAATGTTTGAATCAAGCAATAATGGTTGCGAAGAACAATGAAATAAATCTGGAAGAAGTAAAACGTTGGTCTTTGAAGGAAGGTGAAGAAAAGAAATTTAATGAGTTTGAATCGTTATTAAAATAAAAAATATTCAACCACCGGATTTTCACCGAATAAACACCGAATAAAATTTGGCACATACCGCAGGTTATGAGTTAAGTTTGCCAAATACGACTTATCCCAAGATTCCTTGCGGAACTTTGGACAAGTCTTTATAAAACAAAATCTTAAAAAAACGAACCACGAATTGTGCGAATTTACGCTTATAAAATGAGCCACCGAAAATAACACTGAATTAACACCGAAAATTAATTCTTTTTCTCTTTCTCTAAATCCATTTCCTTCAATTTCAGCATGACTTCATATTCGTCTTTATAATAATTCCTATAAGTTAGCCAATAATCCCAGTCTCCCATGAAAGTAGAACCATTTTCCTTGCTGGTTACAGCCAACTTAAAATTCTCCATTGCTTTATCAATATCATCAACTTTTGCATACAAATAAGCTAAGAACATTCTCAAATCTTCGATATAATTGCTGTAAGAAATCATAGGTTGAATGTATTCATTCTTGAAGTAATGCTCGAGTTCATCATTTAAAAATTCAATTGCATTCCTAACATCTTCATTTGCTATAATCTTTACTTTTAGTAATATTGATCTTTTGTCAGAAAACCCATTGAGACTTTTTTCTAACAAATTTATAGCAAGACTATCATTTCCTACAAATTCTGAATAATACAAGGCTAAATAGTTTATAGATTCAGATTGCCTGTAATTTAAGTCCATCTTATTCTTCATCAATGTTTGGTCACGAAAATCATTAAAGTTATCTACAGAACTTTTCAAATTAGATTTGTTGATTTTATTAAAATAATACATTTGTACAATATTATAGCGTAATATATCACGTTTAATATCCCAATAATTTATTAATTCTTCCCATTCATCCATTTTATTGATAAGCTTTTCGTATTTGCCTTGTTGATAAAGAATATCTAAGATATCCACAATATTCATTAGTATAAATGAATAATTCTCTGAATCGTAGATGTCTAATTCTGCAAAATGGTTTAAAGCATCATCAAAATTATGCAGCCAAATATTATAGCTTATTTTCATGATTGGGGATTCAACAATACCTTCAACTTTATAAAAGTCGGGAAAGTAAGGAGTATATTTAGAATATTTATACTGGTATTCATTTGAGAGAAGATAGCAGCATACTAATAGAAAAACGAGTAAAATCAAAGGTAATTTCATTGGCATTCCTTTAATGTATAAACTTATTCAGAAAAATTAAAAACCCTGAAAGTGCTAATTGGATGAAAACCTGAAAGAAGCCTTTTCAAGGTACCCAAAAACGAACAAACACAAACCTTCCCTTGTTCGTATTTGTTCGTTCTCGTTCGTTGCTAAAATCTTCTTTTATTTCTTCTCGATCGGAATATCGCGGAAAGTAATCCGGAAACTATCTGATTGCTGCGACCAGATGCCCAGATCGAATTTTGAGATCACGGTGGCTTTTTTATTCACTTCCTTAAAGATTAAACTGGCTTTGGTGGGAATTTCTGAAACCAGTGTGTGCTGAACATCGCCATTATTTGACTTATTAGCAAAATTCACTTTTTGCGGGAAATATTCATTACCGGCATCATCGATTATGCGGCTTTTGAAATTCCAATCCCAGACTATGATTTTCAATTTTTTATCATCGCCGATATTAGTTATCTGCATTTCCAGCACAATCTGATCTTCATACATTTCACAGGAAGTGATTTCATAAATTACATCGAAGCGTTCCAGCCTGAATTGACCTGGCTCGGAGGGTGTTTCAACCACCGGTTCCTGAGTTTTTTCTACGATCATTGTTTCATTCATTTTTCCCAAAGAATAATTGAAAAAGCTGTTCTGCTCATCGATCGAAATCTGCTCATCTATTGGTTCATAACCTTCCTTTTCGATTTGCAGTCTGTAATCTCCGGGTGCCGTTTTGAACCTGTTTTTTTGCATGATTTTGTCGTTCAGAATAATTCTATCCGGCTCCGGAGAAACATTCAAAGTAACCGTTACATCAGGAATGGTTTCTAATTTCACATAATAAACCACACCTTTTTTTAAACCCTCATCAGGAACGTTAACAGTCAGCGGTTGATATTGCGGAGCTGTGAATGTTATCTGTTTTTCCTTGTGAGTAACAAAAAAATAGAAGCTGTTGGCATCGATCTTTTCTTTTTTATAAACCTTCTGTTTCAGATCGAGTTCGACCGGCATGTCGAGTTCCACTTTCAAAGCTGTGCAGTATTCCCGATCCATATCTTCTACGGAATTCATTTCGGCATGAAAATCAGCTGCAAGTTTTCGAAATTCGAGCAATTTAAATTCATTGGCAAATAATCCAAGCGAAACAAGTAATAAACCGACAATTAAAATTTTCTTCATTTCGTTCTCCTTCTTTATAACGTATTTTTATTTATCTTTAATAATTTGAATAACTTCCCGCACGTAGGCACATTCGCATTTTTCCGAACAGGGCTTCAGGTTGCTGTGATGCAGACAATAACCGGAACATTGATCTGAACCGGTCAATCTTTCCTGAAAAATCGGTCCTTGATACATATCGCTGAATTCTTCAACATTTATAGACATCGTTCCCCTACAGGAATGATTGAATAGAAAAAATCCTTTTTCCAGGTCTTTGAAATGAACCTGATAACCGATGATCTCAATTTCGGGGTCATAGATAAAATCGTCCACTCTTTTCCGTAATTTGGACAAGTCTTAAAAAGTTCCAATTTCTACTCCTCTTACATTCTCATTTCTAAAAGGTGAAAACACACTTTTACTGTCAAATAATAAAAATCATTTCACTTTTACAAACAGCCATTCTTTCCGTTTTTTTTCACCCTTCATCTCACCTTCGATGCTGGCGAAAAGTTTATTGCTTTTCAACAGGTTATAAATAATTCTTTGCGGAAAATCATGCTCCGGGTTTTCGAAAATAGCTTTCCGATTTTCCGATTCAATTAATTTGAAAAAAGTTGCAGATTTACCATTGGGACTGGCAGCGTAAAAAATCTCATCCTCCCGTTGGAATATCCGCAAAAATTCAAAAGTAGTTTTTTCACCACTACTCACGGTTCGGTTCAAACCCAGCATCAAATTTCCTTTTGGTATTTGCCAGAATTCTTCGGTGTCATGGTTTTCAGTTTTGCAAAGCCAACTTCCTGCCAGCCATCCGAGTACGTTCAAATTCATCATTTCTCCTGTTCTTTTCGACCTCATCCCAACCTTCTCCTATCGAGGAGAAGGAGAAGCCTTATTCACAATTCATAACTTATTGCATTTAAAACACTTGATAAGATAGATTGTGATAGCATTACCTCCTAACATAGTAATGATTATTAAATCTATCATTTCTAATTGCTTAGCCTCATCCGTCCCGAAAGCTTTCGGGACACCTTCTCCATAATACAGGTTTGTCTCACAAACCGTTGGAGAAGGAACAACACTGATAATCCGGCAGCAAACTTCTCCCTCTCCTTTGGGGAGGGTTGGGGAGGGGCGAGGAATATTCACTCTATTTTTCTGCAATTAGGCAGAACTCTTGTAGAAGGAGTAAATCCACCCTCTCCTTTTAAGAGTCGGCTTGAACATCGTTCAAACGATCTCATTTTCTCAAGCCTTTTCTAAGGGCGGGCAGGGAGGGGCGAATAACCTTGATTTTCATCATTTCTCCTGTTCGGTTTCTTTATGAACTAACGGAATCAGCATCAAAATTGGAATAGCGGCAACCAGGTAGATTCCGGCTGTGATGAAAAAACAGCGTTGAAAATTATTGCTGCCGATCAGAAATCCGCCGACTACTGCAGAAGCATTCCAGAAAAGACCCCAGGCAACAGTTTCGATCGAGTTCCATTTCCCACGGTTTCTTTTGGGAACCACATCCATCAGGATGGAACGGCTGAGAGGCTGAGCGGCGTTCATCAAAGCTCCCCGCAAAATGAAAAGCGGGATCAATAAAATAATGGCGGGATAAAATCCAATGGCGATCAGGCAAATTGTGGCCGAAAATTGCACTGTAAATATCATCTCGGCTCTGCCTTTTTTTAAAGAAAATCTCTGAGCCAGCAGACCGAAAATTCCTGTGAAAACAGCTGTAAATCCCATGATCAACTGCACTGAAATCGGCTGTAATCCGTAAATCGAGCGAAAGAAAACAGGAAAGAATTTGATCGACATGCCAGCGCCCATTCCCACCAGCACATTGGCTGATACCAGCAGGATAGGAATGCGTTTTGCCAGCTTGGAAAACTTCCTGGTTTCTTCTGATTCTTCGAGTTCATTCTTGTGAAAGATTGATTCGCTTTCATTTCCCATAGAACGATCATCCCGAAAGAAAAACAAAATCACCGTGGAAATAAGGGAAATCAAAATTCCCACCAGCATCACCGATTTCAAAATCGAAATATCCCATTTATCGCCGAGAAATAAAAAAAGCAGCACGTTGAGGAATGGACCGGCTGCCATGGAAAATTGACGGACGAGATGAAGTATGGCATAGATGCCGGAACGGTTACCGGATGGCAGCGAATCTGCCAGGATAGATTCGAAAGCCGGACGGGAAATTCCTTGAAAAGCTCCCCATAAAAGCATAGCGATCAAAATCATGAGAATGCTGTTGGCCAGAGCCAGACAAAGCATGGCAATTATTCCCATAAAAGCTGAAATTCGCAACATGATCTGACGCGGGTGTTTATCCGCCATCACACCGGCAGGAAAAACGATTGCTGTCATGGCGATGCCGGAAACTCCGGCAGTTATTCCCAGCAGTTCGTTCGCGGTAAATCCCAGGATTCCGTTCGATCTTTCCACGAATAAAATCACGTAAAGGCTCAGTATGTTTCCCATCCAGATGCCCAGTCCAAAAGATTGCAGAGCCTCAAAGAGGAAAGACAGCTTAACATTTTTATTCAAATTTCTATATTTTAACATTTCAATTTCTACTCTGCTCAGCTCTGAGACAGCTTAGGAATGCATCGACTTCTTTTTGATTGTTCAATTGGATAATTTTTAGATGAGAAAGTTCAGCGTTTTCGGAAAGCTGGCTGTATTCGATCCTTCGTTTTTTATGAGTTGTGATCACCCACCACAAAATGGAATCGGTTGAGAAAAAGGCAAGACGGAATGATTCCTTATTTCCGCCAAATAATTCCTGATGAGAAGAAATGCGGGATATTGTTCTTTTTAATGCCCTCCTGAAAACAACCGGAAAAGAATAATTCAGCCAGATGATCGTGTCAGCTTTATCCCAGATTATATCGCGGACTTTGCGATAGTTTCCATCGACTACCCATTGCGGATCTTGCACAGCTTCTGCGACTTTTTCTTCAAAGTCTGCTTTGATCGTCCAGTTCTGCCCCCAATGCAAAACATCCAATTCGATGTGCGGAATTTCCAGGATTTCAGCGATATTACCGGCGAGAGTTGTCTTGCCGGAACAGCTGGTTCCCACAACCACAATTTTCTTCATTTCTGCTTTTCTGATTTTACTTCGTTCCATGGATTCAAGGGAATTTTGAGATGTTTTCTGTCAATTTGTTCAGAAAGTATTAAGTAATAATTTTTATGTTATTTAAAAAAATCTATCGCTTAAACTTCCGAAGTTTCAGTAAGTTTTTCTTGAAAGACAAACTTCGGAAGTTTGATAAAATCTCTTACCTGCTAATGGACAGAAAAATAATAAATTGACATAAAATATACAATTTCATTCTCAGAAGCTGAAAATGTATAAAATCATGTGAATAAGCATAAATAAAGGAGGTTATAGTATGTATGCCTACTTAAAACCATTAATAGAATCCTTCTACCAAAACACCGATCCGGCCGAAGCTGAATTTATGTCAAAATACATGAAAAATCTTTTTCCGTATCTGGGAACGAAAACACCGGTCAGAAAAGAGTTGTTCGCTGCTTTCATCAAAGAAAACGGCTTGCCAAAAATGGTGGAATTGAAACAAATTACATTAGATTTATGGGATCAGCCGGAACGTGAATTTCAATACACAGCGATTGGATTACTCAGGAAATTCACTAAAAAATGGAACCCAGATTTCATCGAGTTATTCGAAAAAATGATCATCACAAAATCGTGGTGGGACAGCGTGGATGGCATTGCCGGCTGGCTGGTGGGAGAGCATTTCAAGAGATTCCCGGAATTACAGGAAAAATACATTTCCAATTGGCGGAAAAGTGACAATATCTGGCTGCGCCGCACCTGCATTTTGTTTCAACTTCACTACAAAGAAAAAACTGATGTCGATCTGCTGTTTGCGCTAATTCGGGAAAATCTGAACTCGAAAGAATTTTTCATCAACAAAGCCATCGGCTGGGCTTTACGGGAATATTCCAAAACCGATGCTCAGGCTGTGATTGATTTCGTAGAAAAAACAGACTTGCATCCGCTCAGTAAAAGAGAAGCGCTGAAGTGGTTGGATAATCAAGGAAAAATATAAAAGAATAGCCACAAAGACACAGAGACACAGAGACACAAAGGACACAATTTTCAAATCCGTTTTTATACGCGCAAATCCGTGACCAGTTTTTCGTGAAAATTCGTGAAATTAGTGGTTTCAGATTGTTCGCCTTTGTTAGTTTTTGTTCGTTGTTAATTTATTAATTTCCTTGCCGAAATAATTCCTATTTTCATTTTCAATTCCAAAAAATAAATTGAGGATATGTTTATGCAGCGAGAAAAAATTTATATCCAACGCATCAAGCGTTTTGCCGATAGAATAAACCAGCAGAGATATACCGATCCACAGCCGTTATCAGCTTCCTACATTTACGATAAGATCGAGCCGATTCCCTTTGAAATTGCTTTGAAGGCAGAATACAAACCGATCAAAATCGGGGAAGAATGGGGCGAACTCTGGGGTAGTGCCTGGTTTAAATTCAAAGGAAAAATTCCGGCCGAATTCAAAGGAAAAGAAATTGGCGCGCTCATCGATCTGAACGGGGAAGGCTGCGTGTGGAAAGATAATTCTCCCTGGCTGGGGCTCACCAACAAAAGTCACTGGGAACTGTGCTCCGGAAAATATTTTGTACCGCTTTTTGATCAAGTAAAAGGCGGGGAAGAAATCGATCTGCTGGTGGAAGCAGGAGCCAACGGACTTTTCGGTTCCGAGCAAAATGACTACCGCCTGCAGCAAGCCGAAATTGTCTGCGTAAATCGGGATGTGATCAAACTCGATCTGGACTTGCAGGTTCTGATCAATCTGTTTGAAAGCCTGGAAATAAACACGCCGCGCCGCAATAAAATAATCTGGGAATTGAACGAAATCTGCAATATTTGGAACGCTGGAAATGGCATTAAACAATGCCTGGAGATCACTTCCGATCTGTTTTCCAAACCTGCCAATGCCAGTTCCCTGACAGCGTATTCCATCGGTCATGCGCATCTTGATCTGGCCTGGCTCTGGCCGGTGCGGGAAACTCGCAGAAAGGGCGGCAGAACTTTTGCCACCGCTCTCAAACTGATGGAAGAATATCCTGAATATAAATTCGGTGCATCTCAACCACAGCTTTACGAATGGATCAAAACAGATTATCCGCAGCTATATGAAAAAGTGAAACAGGCAATTGCAGACGGACGCTGGGAAGTTCAGGGAGCCATGTGGGTGGAACCGGACATGAATCTGACTGGTGGTGAAGCGCTCATTCGTCAGTGTTCGTATGGTAAGAAATTTTACCAGGAAGAATTCGGTATCGATGTGAAAAACCTGTGGCTGCCGGATGTGTTCGGTTACAGCGCTGCTTTGCCGCAAATTTTACGAAAATGCGGCGTAGATATCTTCATGACGCAGAAGATCAGTTGGAACGAAACCAACCTTTTCCCGCATCACACTTTTAATTGGGAAGGCATCGATGGAACCAGGATTCTCACACATTTCTTGCCAACCAACGATTATAATCTGGCAAATCTGCCATCCCAGATGATCGCCAGCGAAAAACGCTACTCTCAGAATGATGTCTCGGATGAATTTCTTAATCTATATGGAATCGGTGATGGCGGCGGCGGGCCTTCCCGCGAGCATATCGAAATGGGACTGCGGCAGCAGAATCTGGAAGGAGTTCCCAAATTCAAGTTCGCTTTTGCTCAGGAATTCTTTGATAAAATTTCCAAAATTCCATCCGAACAACTTCCAACCTGGGTGGGAGAACTTTACCTGGAACTTCATCGCGGCACCTATACAACACAAGCTTTAATGAAAAAACATAACAGAAAATTAGAGCAGAAACTGCACGATGTGGAATTTTTAGGAGTGCTGGCAGGTGAGCTTTCCAAAGACAAAATTGATCGAATCTGGAAAGATACGCTGCTCAATCAGTTTCATGATATTCTACCGGGATCGTCTATCAATTGGGTTTATAAAGATGCCAATAAATTGAGTTCGGAAAATCTGCAAAAACTGCAAAAAATTGAAACTGATCTGATCAGTAAATTTGCCGGAGAAGTTAAGGAAAATACTGAAAAATATATTGTCTTCAATTCCCAGCCCTGGCCGCGGGATGAGATCTTACGACTCCCTGCCACAGACGGACAATACTGGATCGGGGATGGAGAAGTCAGCGGAATCTATACTGCCAAAGATGGCTTTGTAGATTACGATATTCACGTTCCCGCTTTGGGTTATACCTGCATTTTCTTGGAATCTTCCGACATGATCTTGCCGGAGCAGGATTACAAATTCGATGCTTCTACTTCCCATTTGGAAAATGATTTTATCCGCGTGGAAATTGCTGAGGATGGTACAATCACTTCCATTTATGACAAAAAAGAAGAACGAGAAACTTTGGCAGGAAGAGCTAATCTGCTGCAAATGTGGGAAGATGAACCGAACAACTGGGGAGCCTGGGATGTGAATCATTTTTACCGGGAAACGACTCCTGAACAGGCAAAACTGATTTCGACAGAATTGGAATTAGTTTCGGAATATCGGGCAATAATAAAACAAGAATTTACAATTGGGAATTCCAAAATTACTCAACGAATTTCTTTGCAGAAAGATTCACGGCTCATCAAGATCGAGAATGAAATTGATTGGCAGGAAGAGCACAAAATGCTGCGAGTTAGTGCAGATGTCCAAATTCAGGCAAATGAAGCATCCTTCGAAATTCAATACGGAACGTTGAAGCGGCCGACTCACAGTAATACAAGTTGGGATGTTGCCAAGTTTGAAGTTGCTGCGCATCGTTTTGCCGATCTTTCCCAACCGGATTATGGTTTTGCCCTGTTGAACGATTGCAAATACGGGCATTATGTGAAAGGCAACACGCTCGATTTGAATCTGTTGCGCAGTCCGAAAGATACCGATAAAGAAGCTGATCAGCATCTGCATACTTTCACGTTTGCTTATTACCCTCACAAAGGCAGTCTCATCGATTCGGATGTTTTGCAGCAGGCGCATCTTTTGAACAGTCCGCTGATTATTCGCCCGATTGCGGAATTACCGGAAACGAAACACATGAGCTTTTTCCAAGTGGTGGGAGATGGCGTGAAGATCGAAACGATTAAACCGGCAGAAGACGGCAACGGCATCATTTTGCGTCTATACGAAACTGCCGGAAAAAGCTGCAGCGTCAATTTGGAAGCATTCAAAGATTGGCAGAAACTGATCGAAACAGATATGCTGGAAAATGATGAAATGGAGATCGAACTGGATAAATATTTTGGTGAATTGCTGTTTGAACCGTTTGAGATCAGGACTTTTAGGATGGTTTTTTAGCCACCGAATTTCACCGAACAGCACCGAAAATGTCTTTGCGAGGTTTCTTCTTGCAGATACTACCGAAGCAATCTTTTTTCTTTGCCGCGGATTTTCGCGGATGAACACGGACAAGAAAATGATGTCTTTCTGAGGTCACTCTTAGCTTTACTTCTTTGCTTTAGCCGCAAAGGATGTAAAGACGCGAAGAAAAACCTTGCGAACGGTTTTCGAACTTCTTGCTTTTCTGAACCTTCGCAACGGTTGAATTAACAACTAACAAAAACGAACAAAATAAAGTTCACGGATTTCTTCTTGTTCCCAAAATCTTCTTTGGGAATGAAAATTTGAAGTAAAACTCCAGTTTTGCATTTTCCCTACAACCTATTCCTCTTCCATTTTCCCTGCTTGAATTTCAAGGAAGTGGGAATGGCGCGTGTGAGTGAACTGACTGCAATCCCGATAGCAATTCCGGCAAAACCAAGATTCAGAGTGATCGCCATTATGTAGCCGCAAACGATGACTACCACCAGGTCGGAAACACTGGAATATATAAATGGTGATATCGGATCGCCGCCGCCGCGCAAAGCTCCGCCCAGCGCAAAGGCAAAAGCCATTAGCGGCTCACTAATGGCCACGATCATGAAAAAGGTTTTTCCCATTTGAATAGCATCGACATCATCCGT
This sequence comes from Candidatus Cloacimonadales bacterium, assembly GCA_030656075.1. Lineage (GTDB taxonomy): Bacteria > Cloacimonadota > Cloacimonadia > Cloacimonadales > TCS61 > B137-G9. The sequence goes on along the minus strand of JAUSOT010000258.1, from coordinate 14,094 downwards.
GAAAAACGACATGATGGCTTCGGGAAAAATGAAGAAAAGTAGAGCAACAAATGTCATAATTCCGGTAGCCATGCCGGCTGACAGCCAACCGCTTTTCTCAGCCATTTCCGGTTTTTCCGCTCCCATATTTTGTCCCACTCGGCTCATGGCAGCATTCATGAAAGCCAATCCCACAAAACTGGAGACCATACGAACCTGCATTGCCACGCTGTAAGCAGAAACTGCTCGCGTGGAATCCGGCAGCAAAGTTATCACCCGAATCATGAAAAGTTGGGAAAAATTACGGACAATCCCCTGTAATGAGCGGGGTCCACCCAGAAAGAGGATTTTCCGGAGCAAAGGAAAATCGAAGGTAAGAATATCTTTCAATTTTATTTGGATAGGGAAGCGGGGAGAAAATAAAATCCACAGGCCGATAAAAGAGCCGATAGAACGGGAAATAACCGTTCCCAAAGCGGCTCCTCTCACACCCATAGCCGAGATCGGTCCGATCCCAAAGATAAAAATGTAATTGAAAACGATATTTAAGGTATTTACCACCAGCAGCAGATTCAGGGATATTTTGGTTTTGCCCACTCCCAGCAGGATGCCGGTTACCGCAAAATTGAACATGGAAAAAATGCTGCCCAGGAAAAGGATTTGCAGATAGGAATTTCCCAAAGTAATCACTAACTTTTCGGCTCCCAGCAGGATCAGAATAGATTTGGAAAATATAATTCCTGTCGGCATCACGATCAGCAATGCCGTGATCGACATGAAGGCAATCGACCGCGCGGCAGTGCGGCTGACCTTCTGCTGATCTTTGGAGCCGTAAGCATGAGCCACCAGCACCGAACTGCCGCCGCTGATGGCGATCATCAGAATCATGATGAACATCATCACCTGGCGTGACATGCCCACTGCAGCGATAGACTCGATCCCTAAAGTTCCCACCATTTTGAAATCAACGATGCCGACCGTAACCTGCAGCATGTTGGTCAGAATTATGGGCCAGGCAATTTTCCAGACCTGTTTGAATTCTTCCGCGTGAAAATGTGGATGATTGGTGATGAATCGTTTCATGTGTTCTTCGTTGTTCCTTCCCAATTTATAATTATCTCATCCTCCCGAGAATCAGAAAGAAAATTGATTATAAGGAAGTCAAATAAAATAGTTTCCGTCACCCCGCCGGGGTTTGGATCGGTGGTCGATCTTTCTTCCGTGGATTTCATCCACGGTTAAAATCTGTCGTCCTTTCAGGACTGGAATTGAAAATGAAAATGCAAATCCCGGAGGGATGATAGAACATAACCGGGGATGCAATCCCTGGAAAAAGATGAAAGCCGGAATCGAATCCATGAAATGGATGACAGAACGATTCTTCGATCTCTGTTAATCGACATTTTCAATTTTCTACTCGACAGAAAATCAATTCTCTCAAAATTGAATCAAAAAGAAATTTCAGGAGAAAAAAGATGAAAACAAAAGATCTTAAATTCAATTCCAAACTTGTTCATTCGGGACATTTCAAAGATAAATTCAACAGCGTGTCCGTGCCAATCTATCAAACCTCTACTTTTGCCTTCGAAAATGCCGATCATGGCGCTGCCTGTTTTGCCGGGGAATGCAAGGATTATATTTATACCAGGTTGGGAAATCCAACCATAAATGCTTTGGAAAACTGTATAGCCGAACTGGAAAACGGTTTTGGCGGCATTGCCACAGCTTCCGGGATGGGAGCGGTGACCACGGTTTATATGGCGATTTTGGAACAGGGAGCGCACATCATTTGCAGCGATGCGGTGTATGGACCTTCCCGCACAGTGCTGGAAACTCTTTTTGCCAAATTCGGTGTGGAAGTCAGTATTGTGGATTCGACCAATATTGAAAACATCAAAGCAGCGATCCGTTCCAATACAAAAATGATCTTTGTGGAAACTCCCGCCAATCCGACTATTAAACTTACTGACCTGAAAGCCTGTTCTGAACTTGCCAAAAAACACAATATCATTCTGACGGTTGACAACACTTTTTCCAGTCCGTATTTGCAGAAACCACTCGATCTGGGCGCTGATATCGTGGTGCATTCTCTCACCAAATTCTTGAACGGACACGCCGATATTGTGGGCGGAATCATCGTGACTGCCACAGAAGAACTGTTTAAGAAAATCAAACCGGTGATGACCAATATGGGGCCCAATATCGATCCGCACCAGGCATACATGGTTTATCGCGGCATCAAAACTCTGGCTGTCCGCATGGAAAAAGCTCAGTCAAATGCCATGAAAATTGCCGAATTTTTGGAAGCTCATCCTAAGATCGAGTGGATATTATATCCTGGCTTGAAATCTCATCCGCAGCACGAACTGGCCAAAAAGCAGATGAGTGGTTTCGGCTCGATGATGAGTTTTGGCGTGAAAGGCGGCTACGAAGCCGGTAAAAAAATGATCAATAATGTGCAGTTGGCTACGCTGGCAGTTTCTTTGGGTGGAGTGGAAACTCTGATCCAGCATCCAGCCTCGATGACACACTCCAAGGTTTCGGCTGAAGGCAAAATAAGTGCCGGAATTACCGATGATCTGGTGCGCTTCTCGGTGGGAATCGAAGATGTGGATGATCTGATCGCAGATCTGAAGCAGGCACTGGCGAAAGTGTGATTTGATTTTGTTGATAAATTGCAAACCTTCCAGGTTTTTGAGACTTGGAAGGTTTGATAATATCACTTCCTGCCGGATTGGTAGTTTTGTGATTTTTTCATTTTCATTTCTGCAAAACGGTGTTCAATAAATACAGACTTCTAAAAAAAATAGAGCAAGTACATCTCACATTTTCAAACCCACTAAGTTCACTTCACCTTCGCCACAACATAAATATATCTCAGAGCACTGCTGCCGGTATTTATCACATTATGTTCGGTTTCCGGCGGACAGTAGGCTATAGTTCCATATTCAATCGCCAAAGGTTCCTGCCCGGTAATCCTGAATTCACCTTTTCCTTCCAGCACGATTATCAGTTCTTCATAACTATTGGTATTATGAATTCCCACCGAAGTTCCCGGAGCCAGCCGCACCATCCCGGAACGCATGGTCACGCTGTCCGGTGGCCCGTTCAGAATTCTCTGGTATTCGGTTTCGTTCATTTCCAGTTGCGTCAGTTTCGCTTTCAGTCCAATCTGTGCTTCTTTTTGCCTTTCCATTTCTAAACATTCCTTACAATCATCATCTTTTTATTCAAACGAGCCTTTCCACATGCCTCTAAAGAAAGCGCGGACGTTTTTGCTGAGGGTTTTCATTTTATAACCGCCTTCCTGCACAAAAAGGGTGGAGAAGGGCAGATCGCCGATCATCCTGCCGATCCTGAAAAAAACATCGGCTTCGAGCGACCAGGTTCCGGTCGGGTCTCCGCGTGCTGTGTCAAATCCCAGAGCGATAACCAGAAATTCAGGATCAAATTTATAAATTCTTTGCAAAGCTCCAGCCAGCGTTTCGATGTATATTTCGGGGGTCACGTTCTCGGGAAGTGGAAAGTTTATATTAAAACCTTTGCCTATTCCGGTGCCGCGTTCTTTCTTAAAACCGCTGAAGTAGGGAAATGTGGAACCGGGATCGCCGTGAAGAGAGAGTGTGAGCACATCGGCGCGGTCGTAAAAAATATTCTGCTGCCCGTTGCCATGGTGATAATCGATGTCGAGGATGGCGACTTTGCCTTGTTTACTCAAAAAGTTTGCCGCAATAGATCTGGATGACGATCGTGAGGACGAACAAAGATAGATAGATGATGAAAACGGCAAGATTTTGACGATAAAGAAAAAATGCTAAGATAAGATAGAGAATAATTAGTGGAATAGACAAAAACAAGTAGAGAGTTTTTCGCTTGTAGGGAACGTAATTTGGAAACATAGTGCGAACTCCTTGCAATTCACGATTTCTTTTGTTGGTTCATCCTTCCCGATCGAACCACACTTTTTTTAACGTTTCATTCAACCAGGATAGCTGAACGGACACAATCAATATGCTACATTATTTTTTAACCTTAAAAGGGTTAATCTGCCTGAAGTTCTGAGACAATCCCTTTCAAGGTTATAAAGCTATTCTTTTTTTTCTCTGTTTCTTTCTTCTTCTTCTGCTTGTTTCTTCAGAATTTTTTCTGCCACTTTCGGGTAGAATTGACGCATGCAATCCGGACAGATTCCATGGCTGAATTGCGTATTGCTGCGTGCTGCGATATAATGCTCCACGCCTTGCCAGTACCCGGAATCATCACGGATTTTTTTGCAGTGAGAGCAGATAGGAAGCAAGCCGGAAAGCGTTTTGATCTCGCTGAGCGCCTTGCGTAATTCTTCGATAAGATGCTGCTGTTTATCCCTGGCCAGTTTTAATTCGGCATGAGCTTTTACGCGAGCCAGCAATTCAGGTGTATTGAACGGCTTGGTTAGGTAGTCTTTTCCGCCTGCATCAAATCCCTTCACAATACTTTCTTTATCTGTAACTGCTGTAAGGAAAATCACAGGGATATTTTTAGTTGCGTCATTTGCCTGCAGTTTGGAACAGACTTCAAATCCATTCATTTCCGGCATCATAATATCCAACAAGATCAAATCAACCGGTTCAGAAAAAATCGTATCTAAGGCTTCTTGTCCGTTTTTTGCGGTACAAGTATCATACCCGTTTTTCTGCAGGATTTTGTTGGCGATCATCACATTGATCGGTTCATCATCCACGATCAGGATTTTTGCAGTTCGATCTAATTCTTCCATGTTAATTTCCTAAATGTTGATCTTCCGGTTTAATCCGGTCAGATAATTTTTAAATTCTTTCATAGTCTTTGCGAAACTTTGCCTTAACTGAATTTTCAGCTCATTTATTTTTACCTTTTCTTCCATTTTCCCGCACAATTCAGAAAATTCTTTAGCTCCCAGATTAGCGGAAGAACCTTTCATCTTATGCGACAAGATTCTTATATTTTCATGGTCTATTGTGTCTATAGATTTTTTCAGTTTTTCCATAAGTTGCTCATAATTCTCTCACTCTCTTTTATGTATATATGGTATGCAATATCACTTCCATATTATAAATGCGAATCCTTGCCAACTGAGGAGATGCTCTAATAGCTACCTGCCAATAGGTTACGCAATTAAAGCCCCATTTAGGGCAAATATTATTTTTTGTTAAATTGGGTCAAATATGGGCATGTGAGTCATAATGTTACACCTGTTTGAAACCGAATTACCTGCTCATTTTTCACAACAAATTACGTAAATAGCACAATATAAATTCATCAAAGCGGATTGATAGATTTTTAATGGTAATGCTTAACATGTTGGGAAATAAAGAAATGAAATCTATAATCTGAAAGGACATAAAATGAAGGTTTTGGAGTTTATCATCCGCGATGATACAAATGCGAGGGACTCGCATTCCGCTGTCTCTGTCGTCTGGAACGGAAAAGACTACAACAATTAACAGGTTGCATTCGGAAATTATTTCTATTAATTGGAAGCTGGGGAATATGTTTCAGCCAGGAAAATGATCTTGCTGAAATAGAATTAATCATCTCACAAAAAACCGGACTTTCAGTTCAGCTTTTTGTGTCAAAAATGGGATAACTTTTTTGAATTTGAGTCCTTTTGACACACTTTTCCAATCTTTCAAGTAAAGTTATCAATACCCATCTGAAGCCTATTTTATTAATTTTGAATTAATTAGAACACTTCTTGCAAAATTTATAATATCTGGCATCAGTATTGCATTTATTATTCATGCCTGTACGAAATATATAGTAGTGTTGTAAGGTAGTAAGGTCTCTGCGAGATAGTAACCCCTCTCTCTTCCTATCAGCAGAGACCTTTAACCTATCTGGGACTTCATGTTCGAAAGGTTTATGATTTTTTAAAAAGTTCAGCTTGAACACATTAGTTTTTCTGAAATAATTTATCAAATTTTACCGATAATTATCACACTAAAAAATGATAGAATTCAGGACTAATTTCCCAAAGTTTAAAAATATTCAATTTTTTACATCCGATAAAAAAAATATCTATAAATTTGCTTTAAATTTCATTTCATAACACATTGATAAATTTTACAGGATTTCATAGAAAAACAGTAATGCTACTGGTTATAGTAAATTAATTAAAATGAATGAAAATCACAATATCTAAAAGTAGAAATTAGATATATTTGACCGAGACAAACATACCATTGAAGCAGAAAACATTTTCCTTGACATGATAATCTCTCGATTAATAAAGATACCCTTGAGAAGGAGGAATAAAAATGGGAAAGGTATCAATTACAATTAACGGGGCAGATGTGAAAAACATCTATCCCGCAGTTACAATCGGTGTTTCGGCAGCCGCTAGTGGCGATGAAGTCATTTATTTTGTATTACCCAGCGGATTACCCGCTTTCGTCAAAGGCAGAATGGAAGAACTCAATGAAGAAGCAAAAAACTTGCCTGATCTCATGGAGATGATGGAAGGACTTAATATGTTAGAAGCCCGCTTCTTGATCTGTGAACTTGGTTTTGCTGTGAACGGCATCAAAGAGGAAGATTTGATCGAGGGTTGTGAAGTTGTTGGCGCCACTACCTTCATAGCGGTTGCTCAAGGTTCGAATTTAACGTTTTCATTTTAAAAAAATATAGGAGGAAGTTATGGCTGTAAAAGAATTAAATTGCGAAGGACTTAAGTGTCCTCAACCGATCTTGAAAGTAGTTGCTTTTATACCACAAATGGAAGCTGGAGATATTCTGGAAATTAAGGCAGATTGCCCTTCTTTTCCCACTGACATAAAAGCCTGGTGTGCTAGGACAGGAAAAACGCTTTTATTCTGCATGGACGATGGCACAGGTTGCCATTCCGCTCAAATCCAGTTTTAACTCGACGGGAGCACACTATATTTGTGTGCTCCCTTTTTTAATTCAATAATTTTGAGGAAAAATGGAAAATTTCAAACCTAAGATTGTAGGATTTTTATGTAATTGGTGTACCTATGCTGCGGCAGATCTGGCCGGAGCATCTCGAAAAGAGATTAACCCATCTTTAAATGTAGTTAGAGTGATGTGTACCAGCAGGATAGATCAGAATTTATTATTGAATACATACTTTAGTGGAGCTGATGGTATTTTAGTGGCCGGCTGACATCCCGGCGATTGTCATTACCAGGTTGGTAACTACTATACACGTCGCAGATTTGCCTTACTAAAAAAAGTTTTTGAGACATTGAAAATCGATCCTGAGAGAATTCAATTATCCTGGATATCCGCTTCCGAAGGCAAAAGATATATTGAGGTTGTGAATGAATTCTCTGATAAAATCGCAAAATTAGGACCGAATCCGGTTAAACAGAATACCCGCATTTAAACAAAATCTGATGAAGATAATCGCTGAAAATTATAACCATACAAAAAATCGATTGAGAACGCAAATGCAGCTTCAAAATATAAGGATATCTAAATGAGTCGATCTGATCATGTATTAATTATTGGTTCCGGTGTAGCCGGAATGGAAGCCTGCCTGATGCTTTCCAAAGCCGGAAAGAAAGTAACTCTGGTTGAAAAACTTTCTCTCATCGGCGGAAAGACAATTAAAAACGAAGAGACTTTTCCTAATATGGACTGCTCCACTTGTCTGGTTGCTCCCATCCAGCAGGAAATTTTGCAGGACAGCAGCATCAATGTCCTCACCTTGAGTTCTGTGGAAGAAGTGAAAGGCGATGCCGGTAATTTCACGGTGGCGATCAATAAAAAAGCTCGGTATGTGGATATGATTGCCTGTCTTGGCTGCGGCATGTGTTATCCTCCCTGTCCGGTGGAATTGATCAACGAATGGGAAGAAAACCTGACAACTAAGAAAGCGGTTTATGTTCCCTGTGCCGGGGCTTTACCGAACGTTCCCGTGATTGATGCAGAAAAATGCCTGCATTTGAACGGAACGGATTTGGAGTGCAACAAGTGCATGGAAGCCTGTATGTTCGGAGCGATCAATTTAACTGAGAAAGATGAAAAGCTGGAATTAAATGTTGGTGCAATCCTAATTGCTACCGGCTATGATATGCTTGATATCTGTGCTATCAAAGATCTGGGTTATGGTCAATATCCAGGAGTTTATACTGCAATGGAATTTGAAAGACTTTTTGCTTCCAACGGGCCGACCGAAGGGAAACTGGTAATGCGGGATGGTGAAACAATTCCAACTTCAGTTGCTATTATTCATTGCGTGGGAAGAACGCAAACTCACTACTGCTCTGCTGTTTGCTGCATGGCATCTTCCAAACATGCTCACTTCCTGCATCACAAACTTTCCGACGCCCAAATTTATAATATTTATTCAGACATTTGCCTGCCCGATAAAACATATCAGAAATTCCACGAAGATGTGAAAGCGCATTCTTCCCAATTTATTTATCAGTCGGATCGCGATAAAATGAAGATCACGGAAGAGAATGGAAAGCTAAAAGTTGGATATCTTGATAACAACAATAAGGATACTTCCATCCAAGTTGATATGGTGATTCTGGCAAATGCTTTAAAACCTGCCGTAGGCAGTGATGAATTGGAAAAGGTGCTGGGAATCAATCACGATAAATTCGGCTTTGTGGAAGCACAGCCATTCAGGATCGGATCAGTGACAACTTCCAAACCGGGCATCTTTGTAGCCGGTTGTGCCGAAGGTCCCAAAGATATTCAAAGTTCGGTAATTCAATCGGAAGCTGCGGTGGCAGAAATTTTGTCGTTGCTGAATAGTTAAGGAAAAATGAATAACGAATATCGAACAAGGAATGATGAATAATGAAGTTCCAAAGATTAAACAGCAAAACCTTGCGAACGGTCGAAGTGATGAGAACCTTCGCAACGGTTGGAGCAGACAGCAAATCACCGTTCCGAAGGTCTTGCAACCGTTCGGAAGGTGATATCTCGGAATAGTTAAGGAATAGTTATGAGCGAAAAAATCGGAATTTATGTTTGTGAATGCGGCCCGAACATTGCGTCCAAAGTTGATATTGAAAAGATCAAGCAGGAAATTTCCAACCTGGAAGATTTCAAAGATGTGGAATTGGTCGTCAAAAATCACAAACTGCTCTGCTCGGTGGCTGGGAAAAAATACCTGGAAAATGAGATTAATGAGAACAATCTCACTCACCTGGTTTGTGCAGCCTGTTCACCCCGAGATCATGACACGACTTTCATCAACGTCTGCAAAAAAACACAGCTGAATCCATATCTATATCAGCTCGTAAATATACGTGAACATTGTGCCTGGATAATTCATGATAAAGAGGAAGCCACGGCCAAAGCTATCCGTATGATCCACGCTGGAATGGACCGAGTTTTGTATCAGCAGCCATTAGAAGAAAAGCAGCTCGACAGCAATCCTGATGTTTTGATTATCGGTGGAGGAATTGCGGGAATGGAAGCAGCTCTTAAACTGGCTTCCAAGGATCGGATGGTTTTTCTGATCGAGAAAACGGATAAATTAGGCGGGAAATCTGCTAAATTGAAAGAACTTCTACCCCGACAAGGTGTGAACCTGAATATCCTGCATCAGAAAATTTCAGATGTTCAAAGCAACAAACATATAAAAGTTTTCACCAATACCGAATTGGCATCAATCGTTGGTTTTCTGGGTAATTTTGAAATCGTGATCAAAGCTGTGAACAATCCAAATAATACGACCGATCTCCTGGCGGGAGCCGTAGTTGTAGCGACAGGTTTCGAGCTTAAAGGCGCTGCCTCACTCGATTCTTATAATATTACAGATACTGATGAAATTTATAATGCTTTAGAAATAGAAGAGATGCTTTCCCAGCATGGCACGATAACCAGGCGGAATGGTGAAGAGCCGAAAAAAGTTGCTCTCATTCATTGTGTGGGTCGGTCGGAAGTGGGCTATTGTTCCAAAATCTGCTGCAATTATCTGCTGAAAATTGCCAAAATGCTCAAGGATCAATCTGCAAAAATTGAAGTAACTGAATTTTTCAAAGATCTGTGCCTTCCCAACAAACATGATGAAGATTTTTATGAGCAGGTTAAGACCAGGGGAATCGATTTTATCCGTTTTAAAAATATGACGGTGGATGGAACAAACGTAAAATTCACAGATATCTCGGATGCCAAAAAGCAGCTTGATGTAGATATGATCATCGTGGGAACTGCCATGATTCCGGCTGACGGAGCAAAAGAACTGGCTGAACTTTTAAAAATCGATCAGCATGAAACTGGATTTTATCAGGAAGCACATCTCAAAATCAATCCAGTTTCTACCAACACGGATGGCGTTTTTGTGGTTGGTGGGGCTCATGGTCCGGCTGGAATTTCCGAATCGATGCTGCAGGCTCAAGCTGCTGCCGGAAAGATTTTCACGCAGCTTATCCCAGGACAAAAGATTATTCCGGAAGTTAAGGTTTCAGAGATATTGGAAGCATATTGCACGGGCTGCAAAACCTGCCTGGATGTCTGCGGATATGGTGCGATCTATTTTGATGAAGATAAAGGAATTTCTGTGGTGAATGAAGCGATCTGTCGTGGCTGCGGAAACTGTGTGGGAAGCTGCCCATCAGGTTCTATCCGCACCAGGCATTTCACGAATCCGCAATTGTATCAGGAAGTGAAAGAAGCACTGAGATAAAGCACCCAATGATAAATTCCAAATCTCAAATAAATCTCAATGACGGAATGCTTCCAAGCTCCCCTTGGAAGGGGAGAAGGGAAACACAGTTTCGCAGAGGGGTTTGGTAGATAAATGATTAATTTCTGGAAAAATGAAATGCTAACATCTAAGACTGGCTTAAGCAAACCCCCTTTTATTCCCCCTTCGAAGGGGGGCCAGATTTTGATTAATAAGAAATATTTTGTTTTGTTAGGAGATATATAAATGTCTGAAACCTCAAAAAATGGAGTGCTGCTGAAAACGAAAGAAAACTTGCAAAAGTCGATTCTTCAGTTCTTTCAGGATGCTATCAAGAAACAAATTTTCGATGCCGTGCTGCTGCCCATGAAAGTTCCCTCCGGCGATTCTTTTGCCTGGATCATGATCAAAGACAAGGAAATTCTTAAAGATGCACAACCACTGGCTCCCATCATGCCGGTGAATGCCGCCAAAGCTTTGAAGCGATACACCCGCAAAGGCAAAGGAAAATTCAAAATTGCAGCTTTGATGAGACCTTGCGAAATCCGCGCAACGATAGAATTGACCAAATTGAATCAGGTGAACCTGGAAGATATTACGTTATTCAGTTATGATTGCGTGGGAGCATTTCCCATGCAGGATTATATTGCTGATCCAAGCGGTGGAGATGAGAAATTCGGCAAACTCATAGCAGATAAAAACTTCAATTTTAAAGACGTGAAACCGGTCTGCCAGATCTGTGATAAATTTTCACTTTCTGCCAACGACCTGCATTTTGCTTTTAGTGGTGCAGAACTTATCCTGGTTTCCAATAGCGAAAAAGGTGAAAAACTGCTGACTGATCTGGAATGGCAAGCTGAAACCGATCTGGCAAAATGGCAGAAACAAATTGAAGAATTAAAGAAATTAAAATCAAAAAATAGAGCAGAAACATTTGAAATCGTCAAAGGCATGGTGGAAGGATTTGATAATCTCGTTGAAACTTTTGCCAACTGCATCGGCTGTCACAATTGCGGCAGTTCCTGCCCGATCTGTTACTGCCGCCAATGCTATTTCGACACATCCGTGGCTAAGCCGAATTCAGATATTATCATGCTGAGAGCAGAAGAAAGAGGCGCTGTTTCATTACCGCTGGATCGCATTATGTTCCACACCGGCAGGATGGCGCACATGAGTCTTTCCTGCGTGAGTTGCGGACTTTGCTCAGATGCCTGTCCTGTGAATATTCCTGTTGCAAGAATCTTCAGTTACGTTGCCAGTCAAACTCAGAAAACATTCGAATATGAAGCTGGAGCCAGTGTCGGTGATGCACTTCCCATGAAGGAATATAAACTGGAGGAGCTGGGAGAATTGGGAGAGTTAGTGAAAAGCGCTGAGGCTCAGGAGGAAAATCATGAGTAATCCAGTTGAACAAACTCTGAATGATCTCCTGAAATATTTATTGGAATCAGGAAAAGTGAGTGCGGTTTTTTCTTTGCGACAAGTTAATGAACGTGGTTCTGTTGATTACGGATTGATCACAGATATTGCCAAATTAAGCGAAATTTCACCCTTCCATCCTCTGATGCCGATAAATGCCGGTCAGATTTTGGGAAGATTCACTCCCATGAAAAAACCGGTTGCTGCTGTTGTCCGTCCCTGTGAATATCGAGCATTTGTAGAATTGGCCAAACGTGAACAAGGCCAGATGGCTAATTTTCTGTTCATCACCTTTAGCTGCGGCGGGGTTTTCCAACTTAAAGACATTGCCGAAGATAAAATTACATCCAAACTGGAAGAATATTGGCAGGCAGTAAAAAATTCTGAAATTCCCGAAAATATCAGACATTCCTGCAAAGCGTGTGAACATATTGTTCCATTTGAATCAGACATCTTTATTTCACTAATTGGAGAAGAAAACGGGAAGATCTATCTGCAATCCAAAAAAGCCGAAAAGATGTTGGAGGATTCTGATATTACTTTTGAAAAAGGGAAATATGATAAAACAATTTTAAATGAAATTCTGAAAAAAAGAGCAGCTAAAAAATCGGAAATATTTGCGTCAGTAGATACATCCAAAACAGGTTTAGGCGGCTTGATCGACATTTTCGGCAAGTGCATCGGCTGCCATGGCTGCAACACAGTCTGTCCCATCTGCTACTGCACACTCTGCGATTTCGATTCATTCAATTATGATTACAACACTCCGATTTTGGAAAAGGAATTGGCCGAAAAAGGAGCACTTCGTTTGCCTCCTGACACTTTATTTTTCCATTTGGGAAGGCTTTCTCACATGAGCTTTTCCTGCGTGGGCTGCGGCATGTGTTCAGATGTTTGTCCGGCTTCCATTACGGTCGCAGCAGTTTTTAAGAAAACCGGAGAAGAAACTGCCGGAATGTTTGATTTTGTAGCAGGCAGAAGATTGGATGAAGACATTCCTGTAATGATCTATAAAGAAGAAGAATTTCCCGAGTTGGGAGAATAAGTGAGAATATCGAAGATTCAACACGGAATGATGAATGATGAAGTTTTTGCTCCTCTTTGTAAGGGGAGATGGTCATCAAAGGATGACCAGAGGTATTTTGCAACAAGAGCTAACCCCCTTTTATTCCCCCTTCCGAAGGGGGACGAGAGTTTTCAAGATAAGCGCAACAATATGAATTGTAATTCACTTTCGGCGGCATCTCATGTTCCCCTCTATTTGAACGAAGTGGTAAAGAGAGGGGACAGCAGGGGTGAGTTCAGAATTTGGAGAATAAGTGGGAATTGAATATTTAATATTGAAGATTGAAAATTTAGTTCAGCTGTTAAATGAGTTGGTGGTTAGTCTGTGAAAGTCTGTGGCTATTTTTTTAAATTTGGAGAATAAATTATGAATAAAGATTACACGCCCAAGATAATCAGTTTTTTGTGCAAATGGTGTTCTTATACCGGCGCTGATCTGGCAGGTATTAACCGTTCACAATATCCCACTGCGATCCTACCGATCAAAGTGATGTGCTCCAGCCGCGTCGACCCCGTTTTTCTGATAAAAACATATCTGCGGGGAGCTGACGGTGTGCTGGTGGGCGGCTGACATCCCGGCGATTGTCATTACCAGGTTGGTAATTATCACACTCGCCGCCGCATGGCTATTATAAAGAAGATTTTCGAAACACTTGGTTTGGAAAATGACCGTTTACGCCTTACCTGGATATCTGCTTCTGAAGGCAATAAATTTGCCCAGGTCGGAAATGAATACACCAAACAGATCATGGAAATGGGAGAAAATCCAACCAAGAAAAGGATTTTTTTGTAATAAGGGAATTTATCTAAATGTTAAAATCCAAATGTTTAAATCTTCCTTATGACTCCCATGTCAAGGGGAGACTAAGAGGGATTTCCAACTGGAATCCAATAAAATTTTGCAAACATAGATAAACCATTGCGAAGGTTGAATCCCCTCTCGATAGGGGTACGGCTTTAGCCGGGGGGTGTGTTAAAATTCCGCCGGAGCGGAGAAGCAGCAT
>JAUSOT010000242.1 GCA_030656075.1 Candidatus Cloacimonadales bacterium | reverse complement strand
GAATCATTTTTTATTCAATTTATCAACAATCCCTTCAAAACAATTCCGCACATTTCAGTCAAATGAAATATTTTTAGTTAATAAAAGAAGAGTAATGGTTTGCGGTTAAATGGTTGCTTTTTAGCCGTTCTCAACTCGTTTCTTCAGTGGAGAAATCTGAAAGAATTCTGAATTAGCAAGTCGAATCCGGGAATAATGAAAGACTGGAGTTCCCAGCGTAGAAGGGGACTTCAGGATTTCAATTTTCCAATCCGTTCTCAACTCAGCTCTTCGGTTAAGTTTGGCTGCAAGAAATCCGAATTGTTAAGTCGAGTACGGGAATTTCACTTCAAATTGCGTTACCAATCAGGAGATTGGCAACGAGAGAAAAACAGTAGAGATTGCTTCGGAAGAACAACGTAGGAAAAAAACCTCGCAAAGACAGGAATGAAAGACTGGAGTTCCCAGCGCAGAAGGGGACTTCAGAATTTCAAATCTTTACACTTCAAACGTTCAGAAGGTTCTACGATCGTTCGGAAGGTTTCATGACAAATGATCTATATTCAATGACTTATGACCAATGACCAATTCTCCCTGCATTTCTAATATTCCTTCTCCTGCGAAGCGAATTAGGAGAAGGACAGCAGGATGAGGTTTTTCTATTTCAGCAGCAAGCATTTCCTCGTATCGATTTGTTTTTTATTCACTTTCAATTGGAAGAAATATACTCCTGAAGCGGCATTTTTGCCGGTGGAATCTTTACCGTTCCATTGAGTGTTCCAGGTGCCGGATGCAAGCTGAGATTTGAGCAGAGTTTTCACTTTCTGACCTTTGATGTTGTAAACGCTCAATTCCACTTCGGCTGGAATATGCAGATCAAATGTGATGGTGGTTGTGGGATTAAATGGATTGGGATAATTTCTCTTCAGTTCAGCAGTAGTGTGTTTTCCAGGTACATCGTTAGCAGCGTGGACATAATAGTTTCCGTAATTTGTTTCCTGGAAACGAATAGTTGTCAATTCGATCACTTCGGCAGTTCTGATCTGTAAATAATAATAATCGTTAGGATTTATAATCTCCGCAGGTGAAGTTACAAAAGGTTCCCATTCCGTCCACTCGATGAGACCAACATTATCAAACCAGGAAAAAGACTCTCCATTTGCGGGTGGTTCACTGTTGCAGTAAACATCCAGATAATTAGTTCCTTGCGGCAGAGTGAATTCTTGGTGATAATATTGCCAATCTGAATCGCCTGAGACTAATCCCAGGTGTTCCAGTCCGAGCTGGTTGCCTCCGGTTCTACTGCTAAAAAAGCGTACATGGAACGTAACTCCATTACCATTTTGGGTTTTGATGTAGCCCTGAATTGAGTAGTTTCCATTCGAATATCTTTTCATGCGGTTTTCCAGGTTGGTGATGATATTGCCCGGTGCATTCTCGGTACTGTGCTGGCAAAGAGAATACTCACCTTCATAGCTTTCTTCATCATCGATCCACTCATCATCACTGTTCACGTCCCATTCGGTAGAACCTTCAGGTTCAAAATTTCCAAACCAGACCTTTTCTCTGCCAAGTCGGAATTCGTAGTTTGCATTAGGAAAAATATTGTCGATTTGAGAAATAAATCCATTATGCGGCAGTTTGATGGGTGGTGTAATCAAGTATTCATTCAAAGAATCCAACTCAACAACTTGTTGATAAAATTGCTGTTCGATCTGCATGGTCAGCGTATCGATGATGACTTCAGCAAGATTGTTCTGTCGGTCAACCTGCAGATAAGTGTTCAATTCTTTCGATTTCATAGCCAGATAGTCCAGCACATGAATTCCCAGTTCTCCGCTGGCATAGTTTGGAACGTAATCATCTATGAAAACCGGAGTGATCTGATAATTATAAAATCCCTCTTCATTGATCTTTGTATTCAGGATCATAGACGGGAAAGTTTCGGAATAGTTCAGGTCAAAGATGAAATCTCCCAGGGAATGAGCGATAAGTTTGCCATTGTAAACTTCCAATCCCTGGATTATATGGGGATGATGACAGATCACAATATCGGCGCCATTATCGATGAAAAAATGCCTGATCTCGATATCCCACATGTGGGGAATATCCAGGCGTGGTGTATAATCTTCTTCCTCGGCGAAGTCTTTTGCATTCCAGCCGGCAAAGATCTGGGCAAAATCGTAATTTGCTCCGGGCGCAGTTGAATATTCACTGCCGGAATGCGTTTCCACTACAACTAGATCAGCCACATCCTCCACATCCTGGATCTGCTGCTGAATGTAGTAGGGCGTCATGTAAGCAAATCCGGATTTATCATAGCCGGCTTGCAGATAGGGTTGATAATTATTGTATTGTCCGGTTCGATCACAGCTTGCCAGAAAGGCAAAATTTACTCCTGATTTATTGTAGAACAAAGGCAAATATGCTTCATAAGAATTTTCTCCGGCACCGGAATGCAGGATATTCAATGAATCAAGCGTTAATTGAGTTTCCAATAAACCGGGATAGAGATAATCCCAAACATGGTTGTTGGCCATCGTTACAATATCGATGTTTGCGTAAGCCAAACCTGCGGCATTTTCAGGATTAGATTTGAAGTAGATGGTTTTGGTGGGATGATGCGCCGTGGCTGTCGTGAAGGGAGTTTCCAGGTTGGCGACAGTGATGTCTGCATAATCTCCCAGCCAGGGTAAGGTCGGATCGAAAATGGCTTCCAGACCGATGCTGTTGATCACTCCCTGCATATTGCGAGCCAGGGAAATATCGCCGACGAAATTCATGGTTATCGGGAAGGAAGTTTCACCCAAATCCACATCGACACGGCAATTGGCAAATCCCCAGAGATCGGTATCATCCTGAACCTGCAAAAGCACGGTATAACTGTGATCATCCTGCACGATGAAAGTATGTTCGGGATCTTCCAGATCGCTGGTATTTCCATCGCCAAAATCCCAGAAATAATACAGTGAATCGCTATCGGGATCGGTTATTAAAGCTTCAAATTGAACAGTTACATTCCGAAGCCCGGTTTCATCTGTATGGTCTCCGATAATGGAATAAGAGATTTCCACTTCCGGGGCGATCGGCAGGTCTTCAGTTATATTTATGACATCATCAAAATAAACAATGCCGCTGTTAGTGTCGGAGTCATTCACAAAAATGATCTGGCTGATCAGCGGAAATTCATCATACCAGGCAAACCAGTCGTCTGCCACCGGCAGCAGAAAAGAATGCCAGGCGTTGGTAGTAAAATTTCCCTGATAGACCGGAACCCATTCTTCAATATTGAGAGTTTCGGAACCAAAAAAGGAATAGAAAAGGGTATTCGTGCCGTCGGAAAGGCCAAAACCCTGGATATCGGAAACATTCGGCACAAAAACATCGATCTGCCAAACATCGTTTTCCTGTAGCTGAAGAGGGGAGATTGCTTCTACTTTCCAGGTGTTGCCATAAAGTAAAAGTGCAAATTGAGACTGGGGAGTGGAAGTAGTATCGGATACTATTCCAAAACTGTCAGGTTCCAGATCTTCACCAGGATAAGAGGTAAAATTAACGCTGCCGCTTTCAAAATCTTCAATGACCACTTCGCGATTGGAAGACAAACAGATTTGAATTATTCCTATTATTAATATAAAAAGTATAATTGCTTTTTTCATTTTAATTTCCCCTTTCTAATCTGTTGCAAATTTTAATCCAAACAAGATGCGAGACAAGGATTAATTTCATAAGATTTTTTTTCAATTTGAGATTTAACTTTAGTTCAGGTGAGACATGGCGCATGGTTGGTCATTTGCCACCGAAAAACAACCAAATTACACCACTGAGATCTGGCGAAAGATTAGGTTACTTTTCCAAACTTCCTTCTTCGAAATTCTTTCACCAGAGTTTGGTAAGGTTTCTTTCAATTGTTGCAAAAAAGCGTAAATCTTGTCTTTGTGAGGAATCTTGTTTGGAAAATCTTACGAAGCAATCTCTACTATTTATAAAAAAAATATAAGCCACCGCAATGAATGAATATGAAAGATCAATATTTGAAATCCCGAAGCTGGGAAATCTTGAATTTGGCATAACCAAAAAAGTTGATCCATAATTCACGAAGAGGTCTGAAAGCCCGTTCCTGAACAAAAATAAGCGGAATGATAGCTGTCCACCGGGCAACTGCACCGACAGCAAAAACGATCTGTTCCGGTTCGAGGGTGAATCCCAGCAGGTTGTTTGTTTTCGGGAAAAAAACTCCGGAAAGTAAGGTCGAGGTCATCATGCTGAGGCCGGTGATCGCACCGAATAATCCGGAATAGACCTGTTCCTGTCTCTTTTTGGCGATTGAAAGCACAAAATTGGTCATCACTATTCCTGTCGCACTCCACATGAATCCGGCAGAAAACGCTTCAAACCAGATAATCGAATGATTTCCGGCAGTCATAAAAAGCCATAACATCGGGTTGACTCCACCCAGAAAAACGCAGATCATCATAGTTGTTTTATTGCCGAATCGATCGATGAATTTTCCCCAGAATGTATATGATAATAAAGCGGCAAAAGTACTTAAAGAGCCATAAATTTGAATTTCAAACATGCTCATATTCAATTTCTTGAGCATAAACGGTCCCCAAAAAGCACTGCCGATACCGACTGCCATCATCCACCAGACGCCGAATAGCAGCAGCAGACGGAAATTTTTATCCCGAAACGGTGCGGAATATATTTTTCTCAAACTGTCGGATGACTTCAAGTATTTGGACTTCTCCGGTTGTTTGTTCAGAAAATACAATCCGAAAAGACCGATCAGAGAAGCGGCAACGAATAATCCACCCAGAAATTTCGCCTGGTTTTGCAGGAGGAAATAATCCTGCAGACCGATGAGTTTTAAATATAATTGTTTGAAAGATGTTTCATTTTTTTCAAAAAGGTCAACATGAAAACTGACAATATAGGCAACGATAAGTCCAACCAACAAAAGGATCTGGTTTCTCTTGGAGAAAAATCTGCCGCGAATCCGCGTCGGGATGATGTCGGATATCCAGGCGATCCAGATATTCCCGGCGATAGATTGGATTCCCTGACTGACCAGAAATAGAATAAGAATGAACCAGATACCGTTCACGGGATCGTGGAAAAGTAAGCTGAAACCGATGAACAAGGTAAGAAATCTGCCGATACCTGCCACTATGATGGTAGTTCGTTTTCTCTGGGTAAGACGATGAGTTATTGCCACACCAAGAGGTCGGAAAACAGCGCTGAATTGGGCAAAAGCGCTCAACAAGGAAAAATGCAGCGGAGAAGCTCCCAGGATCAGGAACAACTTGGTGACGAAGATATTGCCATTTAGAACCAGGATGCCGTAAACATGAGCAAAAACACCTTCGATAGTGGAAATGCGAAAAGTTCGTTTGATCGTCGAGTTTCTGATCTTTTCTTGATTGGTTTTCATGTATAATCCATATTTTCTTAATAAATTTATCCAAATTAATAGAATGAATATAGCTATCGAATCATCACTTATTTCTGTTTCTAAATTTCTACTGACGTTTCGGGTCAAGCACTTTTTGGAAAATGTCATTTATTTGGTTATTAGCACCGAAAAGACTTCGCAATGGTTGGTCATTTGCCACCGAAAAAGACACCGAATAGCACCGAAAAGACCAAGTAAATGATTGTTCATTTGCCACCGAATTACTACGATGATAGTGGAAACTGTCTTTGCGAGTAGTCTTTCTTCCATTCCGACGAAGCAATCTTGCTGCCAATTCTTTAATGTGCTTCGAGTCGTCGTCAATTCTTTCCTTACAACTCGAAATATATCAGTTGTCATTTCCTTCCTTACAATTCGAAACTGATAAATGGGTTTTCTTGCGGCTTCAGCAAATATTCTTACTGCGGCGTCTAATGTTTCCCTCTATTAAAGCGAAGCGGTGAAGAGAGGGAATAACAAGGGTGAGTTAAAAATATTTTGACACATAATTCCAATTCTAATTTCTTGTCCACATGGTTTGACCGGATGGTTAAGGCAAATGGTCAACAAGGAGGATTTATGGAAGATCTCACTAAAGCGGAAGAGAAGATTTTTTCGGCAGCCAAAGAGGAATTCATCGAAAAAGGCTTTGATGGAGCACGCATGCAGGCCATTGCCGATAGAGCCGGAATTTCCAAGGCAGCACTGCACTATTACTACCGTTCCAAAGAGAAACTTTTCAAGAAAGTGGTGAATTTTATCTTCAATATGGTTTTCAACAGCGTAAAACAAAAGATCGAAGAGAAGTTATCCTTCGAAGAAAAAGTACACTTCATTATCAGCATGTATATCGACACAATTCTTCAGCATAAGCATATGGCGTTTTTCCTGTTTTCCGAATTGATGAAACATCCGCAAATTTTGGATGAACTGATCAAGAAACAGGAAAAAATTACAACATTAAGCGCAGCTTACCAGGCAGAATTAGAGAAAGGAAAGATTCGTTCTATCGAGCCGCGCCATCTCATCTTGAATGTGGTTTCGATGTGCATCTATCCAATTCTGGGAAGTCCACTCATCATTAGAATATTAGGCTTTTCCAAAACTGAATACGACGCTTTCCTGCAGGAACGCAAAGAGCAGGTTTTTGAGTTTGTGATGAAATCATTAAGACCATAAAAGGGAGAAATATAGCATCCTGCTGCACGGAGGAAATATATGAAAAAATCCGCATTAATAATTTTACCATTTTTGCTGCTTCCGGGGTGTGCCGCCAATCACAAAGCAGATGCTTACGGCAGCTTCGAAGCTGATGAGATCTTCGTTTCAGCCGAGGTGAACGGAACGATTTTCAGCTTTAAAAAAAGCGAAGGCGAAACGGTTCAAAAAGGCGATCTTATTGCCGTTATCGATACGACAACTTATGCTTTAAATCTGCAGGAAGTTGAAAAAGCATTAGCGATGTTGACTTTGAAAATCAAATCAGCGCAGCAGCAGCTTCAGATATTGCAGACAGAGAAAAATAATGCAGAGATCGACCGGCAGAGATTTGTAAATTTGATTGCGCAAAATGCCGCACCACAAAAGCAATTGGACGACATCGATGCAGCTCTGCGGGTATTGGATGAAAGAATTCAGCAGGCAGGAACCAACGTAAAACTCTCTCAAAAGGAATTTGAAACGAACCATGTAAAGCAAGCTCAAGCAAAATTGCTGCTGGGGAAATGCTTTGTTAAAGCTTTCCGGGCAGGAACCATTCTGCAGATATACAGCACAGCCGGAGAATTCACGGCAGCCGGAAAACCGCTTTTCAAGCTGGCAGATATCAGCCGCATGAAGGCGATTTTTTATGTTTCCGAACCTCAATTAGCAGGCTTGAAACTGGGTGATGAGCTTAAGGTTTACATTGATGCTAATGAGAGTATGAAAAAATTTATTGGAACTCTCACTTTCATTTCCGCAGAAGCGGAATTCACTCCCAAAACCATCCAGACCAAAGACGAACGCGTGAAATTGGTTTATAAAGCCGAAGCGTCCGTTACAAATGACGGCAGCATCAAGATCGGTATGCCGCTGGAAGTAAGATTTTAAAATTCCGAAACCTTGCGAACGGTTTTGGGACTTCTTGCTTGTGCGACCTTCGCAACGGTTTATCCAATAGGAAATTGTAAAAAATGAAAAACTTAAAACCTAGAAATAGCGAACCCCCTGTGTCCCCCTTGACAAGGGGAGAATTAAAAAATGAATTTATTTCTTGGAACACAAAACATCTCCTTTCGGAGAGATCGTCGATTAAAATCGAATTTTCGACTCCGATTTTCCGCCACGGAGTGTCGGGCTACTATTTTCACACACTCTGCCCGAAGGAGAGGGAATAATATCGTCTCTCTGAGAGATTCTATCAAAGGCATTCGACGAAGAGTCTTGAAAGTAATAGATTCTTCATATGAGAAATGTGTTGATTATCTAAGAATGAATTGTCTTCCTGAGGAAACTTATAGCTTAACTTTCGAAGGATCTCGTGGACGAACTTTCAGCTTTGCATCTTGTTATAGTCTGAGATTCTTCCAAAGAACAACGTGCAACACACCCCATCCCGAAAACTTTCAGGACACCCCTCTCAAGAGGGGAATCAAGTCAGAATGACAAGTAATTTGAGGAATCATGCGAACAATACTAATTTTAATGCGAAAAGAATTTAAGCAGATCTTCCGCAACAAAGCGATGCTGCCGATCCTGTTTGTGATGCCTATAATCCAATTGCTGATCCTTTCCAATGCAGCCGACTTCGAAATAAAACATGTTTATGTTGGTTGGGAAGATTTCGATCATTCGCCGGCTTCGCAAAAATTATTTACTAAGTTTGCCGGAAATCCATATTTTATTATGGTTTCCAGCAGCGAAAACATGAATGCCAATGATGAAGCGATCCGCACCCGAAAAATCGATCTGGTGATTGCCATTCCTGCCGACTTTGAAAGAAATCTGCAAAATGGCCGGGAAACCGAAATCCAGTTGCGGATAAATGCCATCGATGGGTCGGCTGCGGGACTGATCATGAGTTACGTTTCGCAGGTAATCAGCGATTATGAAATGCGCGATTTCCTGAAATTGAACAGAGAGATAAATTTTTATGAAAGCCGCTATTTGTATAACCTGGGATTGAAATATAAAAACTATATGGTGCCGGGAATTCTGGTGATTTTAGTCACGATCATCGGGATGATATTGAATGCCTTGAACATAGCCCGGGAAAAGGAAATCGGGACGATCGAGCAGATCAATGTGACGCCGATCAAAAAGCAGCAGTTCATTGCCGGTAAGCTTTTGCCGATGCTCATTCTGGGAATTGCTGAATTCACGATTGGATTATTGATCGCTCTTCTGGTTTTCAAGGTTCCTTTTTTTGGAAGTTTCCTCACGCTTTATGCATTCCTGATTGTTTATCTGGTCGTGATGCTGGCCATGGGATTATACATTTCCACCCAGGTAAACACGCAGCAGCAGGCCATGTTCCTGGCTTTCTTTGTGATAATGATCTTCATCTTTTTATCGGGAATGTTCTCGGCTGTGGAGAATATGCCGGTTTGGGGACAATACATCAGTAAATTCATTCCGATCTCATATTTTATGCGGGATGTGAGAACTATCATGCTGAAAGGAGCAACTTTTCGCAATCTGATCAATGATTTCCTGATTTTGGTTGCGTTTGCGATTGTTAGTTTGGGAGGTGCGATTTTGTCTTATAGGAAGAAAAGCGGGTAGGTAAACTAACTCGCATCCTGAATTCCAATTACCTCTGATGCGTGAAGTCCAGTCTGCAAAAGCGAAATGAAATAACGCCCCGACCAAAATCAGGGCGTTGTTTTTCGCAAACAGGATGTTTATGTTACTTTAACAATAACATTTTTTTAACATTTGATCTATTCATTTCATTTACTAATTGGTAGAAATATATTCCTGAAGAAACCGGTTGATTGTTTTCATCGGTTCCATTCCAAACTACACATCTCGTTCCTAAACCCCCGTTTGGGAGCAGATAAAACGTTTTAATTTTCTGCCCTTTCACATTGTAGATCACCAATTCGGTGTCTTCAGTGTTTTCAGTGTTTAATGAAAAGGAGATTGTGGTTGTGGGATTGAAAGGATTGGGGTAATTGGAATAAAGTGTGAGTTGTGAGAATATTTTTTTTACTTCATCTTCCTGGATACTGCTTGGCATATTTTGGTAAAGCTTCATCGTAACCAGCAATTCCTGGGTCATATTTATCTTTTCTTCGTTAGAAAAAACTGCATACCAGGAATCGGAAGAAGGAAGAACAAAATCGCTTGTATTTCCCGGATTATTATGATTTATCTCAAATGCTTCAAAGCTTTGACCTGCCATATACTCAACAAAATTGTTTTCATCACAGATAAAGAAATCGATATGACCGGGTGTATTCGATTTTGAGAATTCGTTGTTATCATCTAAATTAACGCCATACAGGATTTCTTTGGGAAGTTCATATTCCACAACCAGGCGGTAATCATCCGTAGGATTGGCAGGAGGAGAAGCAGAAGAAATATCCAGAGAAGGCATTGTGCCGGGTAGAGTTACATTCCAATTATAATAAATTCCAGCACCACTGTTTGTGATCACTGTTTCCATTCCTGAAGCCGGATAATTCCCAATACTACTTGTAACTTGAGCAGTATAGGTGCGATCATCTCCGAGAATAAACTGTTTTTGACCATTGAAATCTGTCCAACCGGCAGTACAACCCCAACTTACACATGGAGTGCTGTATATCTTAATTCTTGCACCATCAACCGGATTTCCATTGCTGTCCGTAACATTTGCATTAAGTGTGCAAACGAGTGTATGTTGTTCTGTAATATCCCAGATAAAACTATCTCCACGCCAGATAAATGAAGAGGCAACATTAGAAACTCCACCCCATGTATCATAAACTTCCGGATAATCGATCCAGGTATTTACCGGTTCCCAGCAAACCCAACGTCTATCCCAGAATTGGTTTACCTTGTGATCATTGCTATACATAACATCAACAACTGTTGGGATCAGTGCTGCTCGTCCTGCTCCCGAAGTTAAATAGGAATGAACACTGCAAGTACCGATATGTTGTCTGTAAATCCGTACCGGTTGGTCATGATGAGGATTCGACTGGAATGTCATCACATCCTGAATCCATTGAGTTACAGCACCAACAGCACCGTTATCAACTGTATTCTGCTGGCATTTCCAAAGAACCTGACAGGTATCGAGACAGGTTCGAAGCATAGGATATCCCGCATCGTTTTGATTCATCAGGAAATCACGCCAGAACACTCCCGTAGGCGGATCTGCCGGAGCACCTGTATCAGGATTAATGTAATTCGGAACTTCTTTATGTAATTTCGGATGAACAATATGCCAATAATAAATTTCCCGTGGCATCTCGATCTCCTGGATAATTCCCTCTTCCTCAACCTGATAAACAGCAGTGGAATAATAATCATCACCTTCATAATCAACAATCTCAACATATTCAAAGAAGTTATCCATCATATAAATGTATTCTACATTCTCAATCAATACCTGTGTATTCATAGAAGAAGAAAGGGTTTGTGGTGCAGTATGCGCTACCTCGAAACAGATTTCATCAATTAAAGGATAGGTGGCATTGATAATTAGATTCGCATACAAATTCTGGGTATCTTCATCGAGTCTGTTGAAGTTATCCCTCAGATCTGTTTTCAACCAGTTCGGGGCGATGCTCACCGCAGTTTCCGCATCATCTGTCAGGTTATTCGGCGGTATGATTGAAATGAGGAAGTTTGTGTTGGATTGAACCGTAACATAACACTGTTCTCCGGAAGTAAGAGTTTTTATAAAAGAGAGAGAATCGACTAAATTCCATTCCGCAAAAACAGAAGTCGAGATTAACACGAAGAAAACAATAAATACAACAACTGTTAAATTTTTTTTCATTTTTTTTCTCCTTTCTAACTGATTTTATTTTTCATTATTTCATCAAAATCATTTTCTTCGTGATATTGGTCGTTGAAGAGGATAATTTAAAAATTGAGTTTCAAAGTAGTATCTTTTCCGGTTCATCCAGTATTTCCTGCAGAACTGTAAAGAATCTGCCGATATGCACTCCATCCAGCAGGGCGTGATGAACCTGTACAGAAAAAGGAAGCATCAGTTTACCATTATCTTTAAAATATTTTCCCCAGGCAATTCGGGGAATAGAGTCAACCGGGTGCAGATGAATTGGATGTGAAATACTGGTAAACGAAACCCAGGGAAGGCAGGTGATGTAAACAAGGTCGTCTCTGCCGGGCTCATCGTCAATAAACGGTTCGGTTTTCACTTTTTCGGCTTCATTTTGCGCATTCTGCAGAAAAGTGTGAAAATTGGGTGAATATTTGGAGGTGCAGAAACTAAATAGATCATTCTCTGCCATCACGGAGAAGGATGGATGAATAATCTCATGCTCGATTATCGTTCTTTCACGAATGCGGTGACGGAACTCCCTGATTTGATTTACAGTCCTCATGCTGAGATAAATAAGTGAAAAATAAAATGGTAATTTATTGCTTTTCAGAAAATCTGCTAATCGTGTTATTTCCACATTGGCACACAGGTTCATATGCGGGTAATCTTGTTTGAGATAGAAATCGAAGTGTTTCTTTCTTTTATAATCGTTCATATCTATAAATTTCATTCTTTTTTATTCCTTCTTAAACCGGTTTTTTATCAGCGCAGGAACAGATCACTTCTAAAGATTCGGTTAGCACTAAGATTAACTTATCCACTTCGTTTCAACTGAAGTTGATTTTTTTGCTATCTTTTTCACGTAGCTAAAACCGCAATATCTATGTAGAAGTTCCTTGATTTTGGATTTTTCCTTCATTGTTTTTCCTCACTATCTTTCTTCTACAATTTATCGCTGATAGATTCTGTCAAATTAAAAAAAAATGATTGTATTACTTCGTAATTAATAAAAATGGTGGCAGGACCCAGACTTGAACTGGGGACACAAGGCTTTTCAGGCCTCTGCTCTACCAACTGAGCTATCCCGCCACATGGTGAGGATAATAATATTAATTATCCTCAATAAGCAGAGTGCACAAAACAAAAATGAGGTTTGTAGTGTCAACAAAATTATTTGCTGAAAATTGGAATTATTTCATCTCATTAAAAGCGATCACGCAGTTTTTATGATTCAGCTTTCCAAACCGTAAAGCCGCATCTGCTTCGTTGATGCAAGCGTTTACATCCCGCTCCTGATCATAAATACTCAATCCGAAAGTAATGGTAACTTTAATAGTATAACGTCCGTATACCATATCAAAATTTTTGACTTCTTTGCGGAGCTTTTCAGCTACGATCTTGGCACCTTTTATATCGGTATCGGGAAGCACCAGGACGAATTTGGTGGATGTCCAGCGTCCCACGTGATCCTGGTTGCGCAGTTTTTTGCGGATCAAATCTGAAATGGAACGCAGTATAATATCACCGCAATCTTTAGTAAATCTTTCATTCACGGAATTAAGGTTATCGATATCTCCAAAAGCTATTATAAATGGCTGTTTGCTTCTAATAAATCGTGTAGTTTCATATTGGATCTTATCCTGAATATCCTGCCGGGTAAGCAGCTTTGTTAAGGGATCGGTTTTGGAAAGTTTTTTCACCTGATCGTAAGCTTCTTTCAAAAGAGAATTTTGATCTTCGATGGTCTTATGTGACTGTGCTTTTAATTTGTATTGCGTATATGCATAGAACGCCAGTAAAGCAAAAACAATGAAGCCTGCCACGAATATTATCAGGTAGATCGATTGTCTTTTAACGATCATTTGCTGCAAATCGGCAGCGTTCTTCAGATGTTCGATCTCTTGTTCCTTCTTCTCTGTCTCATATTTAATTTTAGTTTCGGTGATGGCGCGACTATTCATTTCGGTGAAAAGCGAATCTTTCATATCGGTATAAAGCTTGTAGGTTTGGAAGGCTTTCTCGTAGTTTTTTCTATTAGCATAAATCCGGGAAAGAAGATTATAACAATTCCTTTGAATTGTCAGTTCATTTCCCAGGATAGCATAGCGAAGCCCCTTATCCAGGTAATCCATTGCAACGCTTTCATCGCCTTGTTCGTAGTGAAGCACTCCAATGTGATAGTAGGAAGAAGCTATTCCGTGGGCATCGTCAAGTTCATTCATCAGCAGCAGCGACATTTCATAATGCTCCATGGCTTTGTCATATTGTTTCAATCCCTGATAAACCATACCGATATTGTTCAATGTAACTGCTTTGCCATACTTATTATCAAGTTCATCTTTTAAGTTGAGTGATTTCTGATAATAGGTGAGTGCTTGTTCAAAATTTGCCATGGAAAGCATAATATTTCCCATGTTATTCAAGCTTTTGGAAGCTCCTTCCAGGTCTTTGATCTCGTAATTTATCTGCAAAGCTCGATTATAAAAATCCAGTGATTCCGGAAATTTCTTTAAATTCTGATAAACCATTCCGATATAATTTACTGATTCAGCAACTCCTTCTTTGATTGCCAGTTTTTCATATAGTCGTAATGACTTGAAATGAAAATCAAGAGCTTTTTCATAATTTCCCAAACGGTTATGGATATTGCCGATATTATTGAATACCATTGCAATGCCATTTTCATCATTGATATTTTCATAAATTTTACGAGCATAATCAAAATAATGAAGAGCCTGGGAATAATCATTCAAATTTAGATAGCCAACTCCCACTTCCATAAGCATTTCTGCCTTCTGACCGGCAGGAAGGCGATTGTAATCAAAACTGAGGGTATCAACTGTATTCTGAGCGTAGTTCACGATTGAAAATGCAACAAATACAAAGAGAATCAGGCAACATTTAAATGACATAATCTACCTTTATAGAGGAGATTATCCTCAGCCCATTTTTATGCCAGCGAGAAATACCACCGGCAATTTTATTAACATTTTTAAAATCGAGCTCATCCATGGTTTCAACAGTAATATTCGAAACTGCATCTGCTGAATAATAGACCAGGTAGATTTTATTCCGGTCTAATTTTTTTAGTTTTCTATCAAAATCTTCATCAAAGTAAGGTATGTTTATCGCACCATCGATCCGGTTTTTTTGAAAATCTCTCTTTCTTCTGATATCCAGCAAAATAAAATCCGGATTTTGTTTATTTTTATTTATAAATTCTAAAGCTTCTTCCGATTCCAAATGATTCATTATTTTTATAATTCTCTATTTCAGATTATTTTTTTTCAGCCAATGCTTTTTCCAATTCTGCAATTTTCTTATCATATTGTTCCCGTAATTTTAAATGTTTGTGTTCTAATCTGCTTATTTCTAATAAGGCTACCAGCAAAATAACAAACCAGGAAATAATTATGCTCCAGAAAACAATACCCTGCTCTTTATAATAGTATACGATGAAAAGCATGACAATAGAGATTGCTCCGAGAGTTGTAAGCATTAATGATATAATATACCAAGGCATGCCGGTTTGTTTTTTTGCTGTTTTTTTCATCTTTCTCTCCCCCCTAATTTTAATTTAAAACAGTAATTGATACACCCTGAGTTGGTCCATTCAAATCCATTCTCACCTTAACAGGATTTATACCGTCTTTACCAATTTCGAGTCCAGTACCCATCATCTTCAATGTTTTATCTTCCCAGGATGATAACCACAATTTATATGTTCCATTGGCAGTGGAAAATTCATCGCCGCTTTCCCCCTTAATTATGCCGGAAAAGTTAAGCCAGAGCGCACATCTATTTTGGGCATATTCGTCATCAACTTTCGGGGCCCAATTATTGCCTCCTCCGCCAATTTGCAACGGAGCTTCATAATATTCTAAAGCCTTATCTGCAATTAAGTTAAGATCAGCGATAACCGCATTACGGTTGTTTTCCACCATTTTGCTTTCGTAAATATTTATACCGATTGCCACAGATACGACGATGATGGTCACGATTAGGCAGATCAGTAGAAATTTTTTCATTTTCTATCAACTCCCATTATCAATTTAAAATTACCATTTGGATTCTTCCAGTTGAGCCGGTTAAACTCATTCGTGCTTTCACTGGATTTTCTCCGTCATAACCTATCTCGTGTCCTACGCCTTCGATCTTCAAAACATCATCCGTATAAGAATTTATCCACATTCTAAATGTGCCATTCATAGTGCGAAAAGTATCACCGAAATTATGTTTTTATATCTTGCATAATTTAACCAGAGGCCGCAACGATCCCCTTGATATTGTTCATTCACTTTAGGAACCCAAAGTCCTTCTCCTCCACCGATGCTTAGAGGAGCTTTATAATAAGCATTTGAATGAGCTGACATTTGTTGCAGGTCAGATATGATAGCTTTGCGATTTTCTTCGATATGCTTTTGCTTAATATATCCAAATGTACCGATCACAGCGGCTGCGACGATAACTACAGCTAATATAATCATGAAGGCTTGCTGCGTTCCCATTAATCTCTCCAGGATTTAATGATCAATACCAATACCAGTCCGGGTAATCATCCGGATTCCAACCATAATTATAATCGGGATCATAAATAAACCTTTCTGCGCAGAAATAACGATAAAATCCTTCCTCATTATTTAGCCTGTCTCTCATATCGGCGCAACGGTCATAACTCTGTTTCAGGCTGACTCCGTAAAAAGTTGCATAAACTTTGTCTGTAATACTGTCAACCAAGTCATAGGAACCTGTGTCGGTATCGCTATAACGATGAAAATAGTTATCATAAACGTAATATGGATAGCCATCGTAAAAGAAAAATCCGTCATCGTGAAAGAAGTAATATCGAATCCAGATTCCACGATAAATATAGCGGGGAGGAATGGTGTAAAAATATTGGATTGGATGTTCATAGTGGATATGTTGAGAAATATTCATCTGAGAATACGGCTTATGCTTATATTTTTTGAATTTCTTCAATTCCACCTGGTTGTGAGGAGCATCGACTACTTTATCGCTTTTTTTGGTTATAAAATTTGAGAAATCCAAAGGTTTCTTCCTTTTATCGGTTTGCTCAAATTGCTTTTGAACTGTTTTATTTTCTTCTTTCTGAAGAATGACAGGTTTTTCTACCTGATCATTTTTTTTTGACTTTTCTTCTTTTTCTATTTTCTCTACTTTCTTGTCTTGCTCGGTTCTATCTTTTTTATCATTTTGCTGTTGAGCAAAATAATTCAGAGATATTGCAAAGCAAAAAACAAGTATCAATACAAAAGCTTTTTTCATTTTCTCCTCCTTCAATATGATGCCAATTACACCAAATAGTGCAGCTTACATCAAAAAATTAATTATCAATGTAATCATCATCGACACTATTTGATACCACAATTCTCAAAAAAACAACTAAATGTGATTAATATTTTGTGTCAATGTACTTTTTATTTATAAAGGCACTATTAGTATCCTGGATATAGTTTCAACTTCCGAGGAAAAACAGGAACATGCTAATATCCCAAAGATCAGAATAAAAATCTTTTTCATTTTACCAGACGATCGATCTGCACAGTTATTTTATCGAATAAATTTTCCCATGTCCAGTTGCTGATGGTTTGCTTAATTAATTCCTCCGGAATTGGTCGAGCCAGAATAACATTTTTTATTTGTTTTTTTAGAGCGTGCAGCAAATTATTTTCGAAAATTGGCAGATCTTTCTTAAAAGGAATATCCCTGTTCTTAAGCCTGGGAAGCGGCACAAAAGAAATCAGATCGCTCTTACAGAACTCTTTTCCCAGAAATTCCCGCAGGCCAGGCAGATCACTAACCACGATGCGTAATCTACAGGCAATTGCTTCAATAAGAACAAGCGGCAAACCTTCGAAAAATGATGGCAAAACAAAGATATCGCTGCGTCGGAAGTGCTGGGCCAGTTCATGTTGCGGTAATGCTCCAGTGAACATGATCGGGTGATGTGTGTCGGCTGTCATTTCATAAACTATGGAAGTATTTTCTGTACTGGCAGATCCAATGATCACAAATTCCAGATTGAAAGTTTTTATTTCACCGATTGAGCGGATAAATGATTGAATTCCTTTAGCTGGGCTGAGTTTTCCGGCATAAATAATTTTCACCGTTTCGCTATATGGTTTTGGTTCTTTGTAGAAGATAGCGGAATTGTAACCGGTTCCGGTGATAATTATCCTTTCAGCAGGATAATGATATTTTTTTACAATCTGCTTTTTCTGTTCTTCGTTCAAACTGAGCACAAGATCGATTTTTTTACATCCTTTTTTTACATATTTCGCCAACTTTGGAGCATGTTCCATTTGCCGTAACCCGGTGCCGTGCGTGATGACGATCATCGGGATTTCCGGAAACCTCTCTTTGGTCAAAATGCTGAGCAGCCACAGATGGTGTGATAGAATGATATCCGGGTTAAATTCTTTTACAGCTCTATCCAGTTGTTTGGAAAATGCTTTTTTCCAGCAATCCAGCATATTCTCCGATAAATCGCAATATCTTATGCTTTGATAGGGCATCACGTTGCTCATTCCGACAACCGGAAAAGGTAGTTCTTTCGTGTCGAACAAAACCGGATAGGTTTTTATGTGTGATTTGAAGCTGAGAATTTCCTTGGGAAGTACTCCTGCAACTACAGCCTGCTCAAAGTTTCTTTTATCTGCTTCTTCAATCAACGATTGCAGGAAAACTCCGCTACCTGTTCGTCCGGGTCTTTGAGCTAAAACGTGTAATATTTTCATAATAAGTGTCCTAACTTAATTTCATCAAATTTTTTAACGATCATATCTGCAGTTGAAAGATCCTGATTTCCTGAATGCGGATTTTGCAATCCGACACAAAACATCTGCGCAGATTTGGCGGCTTTTACGCCATTTTCAGAATCTTCTATCACGAGACAATTTACCGGTGAGAGTTTCATTCTGCCGGCAGCTTCCAGGAAAATATCGGGAGCTGGCTTGCCGGTCTTTACTTCTTCTCCACTAACGATTATCGGAAATTTATCGAGCACTCCAATTTTCTTTAAAATTATTTCAATAACTCTTTTGGCCGTAGATGAGGCAACCGCTATTTTCAGATTTTTCATCATGCAGTAATCCATGAAGGCAACGAAACCCGGCATCGGTTCAAGGTATTCTTCGTTTCTGAAAAATTCATAAATTTGCCGGTTATTAAGTTCGATCAAAGTATCGTTGGATTGGATCAGCTGGCGGGAAGCAATTAATTTTTCCCACATTATCTTCAGTCCCAGTCCGATAAAAGTGTCGTATTCCGCATCCTGCACAGAAAAACCCAGCCCTGCAAAAACGCTGTCCTGAATTTTCCGGTAGAGCGGTTCACTATCGATGATCACACCATCCATGTCGAAGATAACTGCTTTAATATCCATGGTCATTCACCCTAAAAAATCAAAATACATGATATGATGATCGATTTCCACCGGCAGCAATGCTTTGCTTCAATAATTCCTCGAGTTTTTCAATCAGATCTTCAGATTGAATATCTTTACCGATCAAGGCGCCGCTTTGAGAAAAAGTAAGATTAATTGAGTTTTTCCCAGCCGTGAAAACGGAATTTTCAATCAGGGTTCGCATTCTTTCGCCCAGCATCAGCATGGCTTTCTTTTTCACATTGATCAAGATCACCATGAATTGATTTTCAGACCAGCGTCCCAGAATATCGAAAGGCCGGATATCCTGCTTGATCAAACTGCTGAAATGCTTAATTATTCCATCGAGCAGGTTTAATTCGTAGATTTTCTTCAGATGTTCAAAATTATCAATATGCATGATAAAAGTGGCAAAAGGCCAATGATAACGTCGAAATTCTTCTATCTTTGTTTTCAGGATCAATTTGGAATTATAGCAGGATGGAAGCCCCGTGATGTTATCGTAGTATAGTTCATAATTCTTTTTAATTTCGTCAGGACGTAAACTGAGATAAGCTTCATTATTGGTGAAGATATGAGTAGCACCCACGATATTTTTTTGAGCATCGTACATAGGTGAGATTCGTAATGAAATGTGAACGTTATGTCCATCTTTGTGGCGCAGATAAACTTCTGTTTTGTTGTAGCTTCCGGTAGCTAATGTGTTCCGCATCAAACAAGCGGATTTACATAAGTTCTTTCCCGTCAGGGAAGTATGAGCCAGAAATTTATCCGAGCATTGTTTTCCAATGACATCCGAGCTTTTATAACCCGTGATTATCTCGGCGCCTTTGCTCCAATATTTGATCCTGCGTTCCAGATCGACATAATATATTCCTTCATACAAGTTTTCCAACAGCGTCTGATAATTACTGGCATTCATTTTTCCTCCAAATCCTTATCAAACTAACAATACGCATCTTAGTTCTGCTTTTTTATCGAATCAAATATCATTTAATTTTAATATCTATTTTGGCTTTATATTGCCGCAGCCAGTTATTATATTCAGATTCGATGAATCTTTGGCTGTAGAGCGATTTTTGAGAATAATATTCATTGTTGCCGGGACGTTTCAGGCGTTCCACATAATAGAACATCAGCTGTTTATCGTTGATCGAGATAACATTGCTGCAATAACCTTCATCACGATTCAGGATATCATCCATGATGTCTTTGCTGAAATCGACCCGGGGAATATTGCTGGTGAGAGATAAATTCTGAGCGTGCAGCCAGCCGCCAAAGAAGAGGAAAAGCGAATCGGGGGCTGCTCCTTTGATAACAGACGACCTTAGTTTATTCACAAAATCATGAGCCTTGTCATACCGGTTTTTGGCTGCAAAAATTCCTTCGATCTTGGGCAAAGCTTCTTCGTAGGTCATCGGTTCGGCAGAATGCTTGCGGAGCACAAAGATCACGGCAAAACCATCTTTTGTGCGGATGATGCTGCTGAATTTTTCATTGCGCCAGATGCGCATCAGATCAGTTTTATATTCTTTTATTGAACCGATAAACTCAAAATCCTGATCGGCATTCTGGTAGGCTGTTTCAAAGATTTGATCGGGACTGAAATAACCGGATAAATGTGAGAAATAGCTGGTGGAATCGAAAATAGCTTTGGCATCGGAATAAGCGAGATTTTTTGCTTCTTTCCAGATCAGGTCATCTTTAATTTTCTTCTTCATCGCTGCAAAAGGAGCTATTCCGGCTTCGTATTCCTTGATCTTGTAGAGAATGAACCAGCCGTTGTCATATTCTATCGGCTGATAAAATGTGTTATTCAGTATGCGGGAGAGTGATTCCCGGATCACTCGCGGCAATTCATCATATTCGGTCAGTTCACGGGTTGGAAGGGGGTATTTCCGGGAAAAACAAAATTTCAGCAAAGAAAAACTAAACCCGGCTTTAGCCTGCTGTTCCACGATCCGGGCAGTTTCTTCATCTTGAACGAAGATAAAATCGAATTCAACAGAACGCTTGCGATAATAATTATCAATATTCTGATGGTAAATATCTTCCAGTGCTTCATCAGAGACTTCCAAAACAAGTGAATCCGCATATTCCTGAGTTTTGAAAATAACTCCGCCTAATCTTAGGCTGTCCGGGCTCATGAAATCTTTTTTATGTGACTCAAAATACGCTCTGAAATCGGTTGTATCGGTTTGAGCCAGTTCTACCAGCAACGGCATTTGATCTTTGATCTTTTCATAGAAGGGGATATAATCCGGAAAGTATGAAATAACCTGGAAAAAGACCAATCCTTTATTCGACGGCAAAAAGCCGTAGGTGCTGTTTTTATTGATCATACCGGCAATCACATTTTCCACGACCGTATCGTTCTTGAAAGTTTCCAGGTAGAGAATTTTAGATTCGATTTCCAAACCGCTATCTTTGATAATTTTTCTTACTTCATTCTGATCATCGATGTTTTCCTGAATTTGACTGCGGATATTTTCTACGAAAGCTTGTTTGGAAAGAGACGAAAACAGGGGTGGTTTGGAAATATCCACCATATCCACGATCGCAATATTTACAGTGAATTTATCGATGTGATTATTGAAATAATCCTGATAATCGCTGCTAAATTCCGTCTCTGATTTCAAATATCGACGCCAGAATTCGTTGGCGCTGACAGTTTCATTCAAAACATCGAACTTCTTAAAATCTTCGACCTGGAAAACCAGGTAAGCATTCCCAATATTGATCGGGTCTGACCAAACACTTTTTTTGGATTCGAAAGCCATTTTGATGATCGAATTGGGAATTTTTCCCATTGTTTCATTGATTCCTAAATAGCTGCTTTCCAGAATTGGATAAAAAACTTTATCCCCTTTCGCCAGGATTTCACGGAGTTGGATGGATTTCTGCAGGGCTAATCCGGCGGTTTCCTCCGCTTCGAAAACAGGATACATTTTCTGCAGATCGAGATGAGTGAGCAGGCTATCAACTTTGACTGCATTTTCCAGCCTTGCATGCACCCGATTCACAACTGTTTCCTTGAAATCAGCATTAGAAACAAGGAAAAATTTTAGTTTAACTTTTTGTTCCTGGTTGAATTTGTTCTTTTTTATAAAATAAATTTCTTCAGCTTCCGGCAGGGAAACGCTGCCGGGAATATTGGCATCTTCCACATCGATAATGGCATAACCGAGATCGATCTCCGTATTTTCCAAAAAGAACTGACGCAGCAAATTATTATCCGAAATATCAAAAGAATTTTCGACTAAAGTTCTGGTTTTATTCACCAGGATTTCTTTGGACATCTCATCGATAATGTTCTTACCATTGGGAGTGTGAATGAATTCCTGATATTTGAATGAATCAAAAACTCCACCGGTTTGAAAACGGGGAAGATCACCCAATTCCCGCACGAAAAATGCTTGAATTTCAGCCGCATCCACTACTATTCCATTCTCATCAGCGTAAGTCATCAGGGTGTATTTCTCGATCAGGTTATCCAAAGCTATTTGCCGCACTTGCGAATATGTCAGGTTTTCGCTATCCTGCAAATTCTTCATTTCTTCTGCCAGTTCATTGCTGGAAATCATGTAATCACCAACACTGGCGACGATTTCGCCAAAAAGTGTAAAACCGAAAATTAACAGCACGAAACATAATAAATATTTCATCTTAAAAACCTATATATTATTTTTTGAACAAAGTAAAAAAAACATCCTGAATAGAGCAAGCAGATTTTTTGGAAGGTGTTTATCAACCTTGAAAAGGCTTCTTGCGTATTTTTCTTCTTGCTTAGCACTTTCAAGGTTAATACCCTTTAACTCTGAAAGTCTTAAGTGTAAAAATTTTCGGAAGAAAGCTTTACGGAGTTTTTGAAATCCGTCTTTCTGAGAAATTCTCACAATTATTCTTACGAAGAGTCTCTTTTCAAATATTCATTTTTTATTTAACCGTTCCGAAGGTTCTCGCTACTCTCGGCCGTTCGGAAGGTTAATCCTTTCCATTCCTGAAGGCAATGATCTTTTCTCTGTAAAATTTAGCTTTATCTATGAGTTCACTTTCGTCCACGTTGATCAGCTTTCTATCCTGCATCACGATCTTGCCGTTCACGATCACGTCTTTGATGCTTTCGGAAGTGAGAGTATAAACCAGATGTGAAAATGGATTATACATGGGTTGTGCTTCCAAATTAGTTATGTCGATCGTGATCAGATCAGCTTTTTTGCCGATTTGGATCGAGCCGATTTCTTTGTCTTTTCCTAATGCTTTTGCTCCGCCCAAAGTGGCAATTTCCACCATCTGATGGGCGGGAAGAATGGTCGGATCGTCGTTGAGAGCTTTCTGTAATTTGGAAGTCAAACTGATTTCTTCCAACATGCTCAGGTTGTTGTTGCTGGCAACTCCATCTGTTCCGAGGCTGAGATTGATGCCTTTTTCCAGGTAAGTGGCAAATGAATCGAAACCGGAAGCCAGCTTGAGGTTACTGCTGGTATTGATGGCGATCGAGGCATTTTTTTTCGCTAAAATATTTTCTTCGTTTTCATCTAACCAGATAGCATGAGCAGCCAGAACCGGGCTTTGAAAAAATCCCAGTGAATCGAGATATTCAACCGGTCTCATGCCAAATTTTGTCAGGCAGTCTTTCACTTCCTGCCGCGT
Organism: Candidatus Cloacimonadales bacterium; assembly: GCA_030656075.1. Taxonomy (GTDB): domain Bacteria; phylum Cloacimonadota; class Cloacimonadia; order Cloacimonadales; family TCS61; genus B137-G9. The sequence goes on along the minus strand of JAUSOT010000242.1, from coordinate 18,327 downwards.
TTCCGATAGATGGATGTGCAGGATCATACCCAGTTTCTGAGCCAGTTCTGCAGATTTGATCAAGGTTTCTTTGCTGCAGGTATAAATGGCGTGTGCCGCAACTGCGATATCGATCAGTTCATCTTCTTTATACTTGGAATGCATCATCGCAGAATAAGCCAGAATCGCATCCGCATTGTGACAGTTTGCCACCGAAAAATCCAGCACAACTTCGCCCAGAACAGCCCGGATGCCAACTTTTTGGGCAGATTTGGCAACTTCATCACCGAAGAAATACATGTCGTTGAAAGTGGTGATGCCGTTTTTGATCATTTCGGCGCAGCCGTGCAGAGCTGCATCACGCACAAAATCTGCGGATAAAAAGTGTCCTTCGGCTGGCCAGATATGATTGGATAGCCAATCCATCAAAGGCAGATCGTCGGCCATACCTTTAAAGTAGATCATGCCGGCATGAGTGTGCGTGTTCACAAAACCAGGCATTACGATTTTCCCTTCGGCATCCAGAGTTTTTGTGGGAATGTACTTTTTTTCTAAATGTTCGGATTTTCCGATTTCAATAATTTTTCCATCATTAATTGCAATGCTGCTGATTTTCGGTTCTTTATCGAAAGTTAAGAGTAAACCGTTTTTTATTATTAAGTCGATTTTCTGCATTTAATTTTCCTTTTCTTTTTTCCTTATTTTCCCCCTGTCAAGGGGGATACAGGGGGTTAGGATCGATCATAATTTAGAGTATTTTTTCAACCGTTGCGAAGGTTCGTTGACCGTTCGCAAGGTCTTCTCGTTCCTAAACTCTGTTTGGGAACATCAATGTTTTTGAAACTCTGTTTCCAAACCTTCAAACCTTGAAAGTGCCAAATGCAAGAATTTTCGCAAGAAGCCTTTTCAAGGTAAAACGATGACCTTTGCAAGGTATCTCAACACCAGTTCTCCGGCTTCAGCCATCGAACTTCCCACTGCTATGAAGCCGTGATTCTTCATCATGATCAGGTTGTTTTTGTCAATTATTTCCAAAACGCTTTCCACTAACTCGATTGTGCCGTAAGGTTTTTCTTCTTTCGTTTCGGGAATATGCAGCCTCTTCGCATTTTGCAGCAGTTCAGGGCTGTGGCCGTGAAAGATAGCCCGGACGTCGGGGCGTTTTTGATAAATTGCGGCATGCAGCATCGTCTCGGAAGAAGGTTCTCGCAAGCCTACAACGTTAAGTTCTTTTTTCCGGGAATCGCAATCAAAAACTTCCACGAAACAATCCGCAATCAGTGAACATTTCAAGCCGATGCGAGAACCGGTGATGATGAAAGTGTTCATTCTGGTACGAAAGCTGAGATTTCCGAATGATCCTCCCGGATAAGGCGGAGCCAGGTTTTTTTCGTGAAAAATGCGACACCAGTTTTTCAATTCCTCGATGTCTTCGTGAATCGGAGGTGTTTTATAGATGAAATTTGTTTTGAATTTTACGCCTTGGTAAATGCCCTCTTGAGAGGTGTTCGGCTTTAGCCGTGGAGTGTATAAATCCCCTCTTGAGAGGGGTACGGCTTTAGCCGGGGGGTGTGTTATCTCTTCCTGCTCAAATTTATTCTTATTTTTTTCTATCCAGTCTTTAATATTCTCTAAGACACTATTTAAATTCTTTTTAATATCAATGTCATCGAAATGCAATACGGCTAATCCAATTTCTTCTAAACAGGTATCTCTTTTTTTATCATATTTAATTTTATCATCATGGCTGATCCCATCGATTTCAATTACTAATTTTAGTTTTGGACAATAAAAATCGACGATATAATGTCCAATCGGTTTTTGCCGATGGAAATCAAATCCAAGTTTTTTGCCTTTAATTTCTCGCCATAGAAGAACTTCGGAAAGAGTGCTGTTATTGCGGAGTTTTCTGGCTCTTTCTTTTAGCTTTGGATTATATTTTAAGTGTTTTGACATATTACACACCCCGACCAGACGAGTTGGTTACCCCTCTCGAGAGGGGAATTTCAATTATCAATTATCCGGACAATCGAATTTTTAATTATTCCTTTCTCAGTTATGATGCCAGTTATGTATTTTGCCGGAGTCACATCAAAAGCCGGATTGAACGCATCCGAGCCGGGAGAACAAACCAATATTTTATGCATTTCTCCATTTTCATCTGGCCCGGTTTGATACAATACTTCCTCAGAAGATCGCCCTTCGATGGGAATGTCTTTTCCAGTCGGACAGGATTCATCGAATGTTGAAGTTGGGGCTGCCACATAAAATGGAATGCCAAATTCTCTGGCGCAGATCGCTTTTTCCAAAGTACCGATTTTATTAGCAACATCACCGTTGGCAGCGATTCTGTCCGCTCCCACGATCACCAGATCGATCTTTCCCTGCTGCATCAAATGTGCGGCAGCATTGTCGGGAATTATCAGATGCGGAATGCCTTCGTTCTGCAGTTCCCAGGCGGTAAGTCGTGCTCCCTGACCGCGGGGACGGGTTTCATCCACATAAACAAAAATATTTTTCCCTGTTTGATGGGCTAAGTAAATGGGGGAGAGTGCAGTACCGAAATCCGTAAAAGCCAGCCAGCCGGCATTGCAGTGTGTGAGAATGCGGAATCCGTCTTGGATCAATTCGTTACCAAACTCACCTATCTTATGGGAATCTTCCGCATCTTTATCGGCAACAGCTTGCGCTGTTTCTACGGCAGATTTTATAGGATCATCTGAATTCCGGGCAGCTTCGAAAACCAGATTTGTGGCGTGAAAAAGATTCTGCGCAGTCGGCCTGGTTGCTTCGATTTCCTTTTTGGCTGTTTCCACAAATTCCCAAAAACCATCTTTGGGTGCTTGCAGAAAAGCTTGAGTCATAGCAAATCCGGCAGCAGTTCCGATTGCTCCAGCGCCCCTCACCAACATGTTCTTGATCGACAGACAGGTTTCTTTATAACATTTTGATTCGAAAATTTCAAATTTAAAAGGCAGCAGATTTTGTTCGATCAGGAAAACAGAACTGCTCTCCATCCAAACTGTGCGATAGTTTTTGCCGTTGACTTTCATGCTTTCTCTTTTATAACAATTTTCTTCATCCAATAGTGCATGATCTCACCAAACATAATTTCACCGTCATCATATATTTCGTAGCCATGTTTTTGGTAAAGTGAAACGGCTTTTTCTCTTGCTTTCAGAATGATCTCGGTAGCACCTTTGGCAAAAATCCTTTTTTCCAGTTCTTTCAGAATTTCTGTGCCGACACCGTTTTTTCGAAAATCCTCAGCCACAGCCATCCAACGGATTTGCGCTTGTTTAGATGTAATAAAATGTCCTCTTCCGCAGCCGATAACTTTATTATTTAAAACAGCCATGAGATGAATACTTTGCGACTCCAATTCATCCTTTTCAGTTCCGGGAGGTTGATTCCAGGGCTTTCGTAAAACTTGCCAGCGTAAAAAATAATAAGCTTCGAATTCCTTTTTGCTTTTGGGTTCGACGATTTTAATCTTGTACATTGACTATTCCTATAATTCAAAGGATTTACGCAATTGACCGATCAACGCTAATATCTGGGATTTCAATTTATTAAAATTTTTATACTCCTGAGGATCGACAGTTTTATATTTTACAAAATTACTGATCATGAAGGAAATCAACCTGTCAGCATCTAACAACGGCATCAGTACATTCATTTTCTTTTCATACGGCATTTCTTCTTTCTGATCGAAATCCCGGATCAGGAAAATTATTTCTTCCTCCACCTCAATTAGGCGTTCCAGGTAATTTACAGACATTTTGCTGAGATCAAACTGGTTGAAGTTGGCCATTGCTTTATTTCTTAATTTATTATAAGCTTTTTCCAAGTTTTGCCGCTGCTGCGCATTTTGCATGCGATAATCGACTTCCAAAATTTCATCTAATATATAATCATCATCAATTTCTTCATCATCAATCAGATCTGCGATCATCAGAAGGTAGAGGAAATCGGAATTAAATGATATTCCCATTTCGTGCAAGATGCCTTCCATATCCTTGGCTTTGCCAAATTCCCGGTTTTTTAATGACGCTTCCAACAGATGTTTGCTTTTTTCTTCCGACATGAAAAATGAGCCATTATGACTGGTTTGCACTTCACAATCCCGCTGATTATTGTAAACTAACGAAAATGGTGATCCTGGAGCAGTGATATTTTCGAAGGCAAAATGATAGTAAGCGCATAGCAGAGTATGATCCACAGAATGAAATTGTGCATCTTTGTTCACAATTTTCTTCACACCATTCCAAAGATCAGCATCTTTCTTCCGGTTCAGAAAATAGCGTTGCAAATATTCAGGTTCGGATAAGGGCTGAATTTTGAATTTCTGGTTTGCATAATCTAAGAAAGTAATTTCAAAAATCTTGATTTTGGGATGAAAATTGGATATGTTCAAACAATTCAGCGTAACAATTTCATCATGGAAATGATCATTTAAAAGATAGCTATTCATAAACATAACATACTGCATGGCAACTTCAAAAGTAACTTTATCCTGAGTGAGTTGCAGATGCGTTCCCTGCTCATCTTCAAACTGCAAATTCAGGGAATTAAAAACATTCGGATTTAAGAAAGGCATTAACCTATGTCCAATGTAAAGTTTGTGATTCTGTCGTTCTTCTTCGGTGATTTTGACGATGATTTTGGCATTTTCGGCAAGTTTTGAACGATAAAGCAATTCTGTCTGATTCAATACAGATACTACAATTTCATCTTCTTTTTCAATTTCTTTCGAGATTTCATTGGATAAACGGGATGTGGTTAGAACAGTCCCGGTTTTGGTTCTCACATTTTCCAGAAATTCGTCGAATGTAGTAATTGCAGCAATTTTCTGTAATTCCAGCACTGCTTGTTTAATGCTCATTTTCATAAAAATTCTCCGATATTATTTTTTCAAAGACGAAGCTTTGAGTTACTCGTATCGCAAACTTCCTTGTTTGCGATTGCTAATATCTCAACATATCCAGAAAACTCTCGATTCGGAGTTTCGTTCTGGCATCCAATTCTCCCGGTTGATCACCTTCGATAGTCAGCACCGGGATGTCCACATATTTTTTGATCAGAATGTTATCGATCTGGCGGTGACAGAACGACTGGGAATAACTGATCACCGCATCCAATCTTCGTTTTTTAATTTCGGATTTTATATCTTCCAAACGATTAAAAACAGAGTAGGGGTAGGTATATCGCAGATATTGATCGATCAGATTTTCCTCTAAATACGGCATGGAAAACTGGCGTTGAATTTCATTGAAAACCACATTTACTTTTTGTTCCAAAAGAAAATCGTACAAGTCATCAATGATGGGCGGAACGCCGAGAAAACCAAAGCGAAAATCAGTTTGGAACGGTTTTCGATTTTGAACTTCTTGCAGGAATGCATCGAGTCTCTTTTCAAAATCATCCGGATCGCCATTGAAATCAGAGGAATTGACCAGCCAGAGATGGTTTTCAAGTCCAGTAACTTTGTTTTCCTTCCAGGTTAATTCATCCAATCTGATCAGTTTTTGGCGGATTTTATCGAGACGTTTTTTCACTTCCAAAACTTGCTGGCGGGTGACACCAAAATACTTTTCTAACTTATCAATTTCCGCTTCGAGTTTTTTCCTGTTTTTGTCGTGGGGAAAGGAAAATGGAATCACCTCGATATTTTTATCCTGCAAGGTTGCCATCAGGGAATGTGTATTGGAACAGTCACCTTCCACCACCCCGATCACAGCATCGAGGTTGGAAGACAAAACCACGCTGTACATGCCTTTTATCCAACTGCAAATATTGCGCGGATAACCTTCAAATTCGGCTTCTTCTACGAATTTCCCGGCATTTCCTATAACGAAAATATTGTTCAGATCGATGGGTGTGTGTCCTGCAGCAAAGACTATTTCCACAGGAAAAGAAGTAGTGAATCCGATGTTCATAGGATCTCCTTATTTAGCCGCGGATGAACGCGGATGAATTGTAAGTCGGACTTGACTTAAGAATTTGGATTTCTTCCGTTTTTCTTCACCAAAGACTTGAGTTAAGAACGACCGAGTTAAACTGTTGAAACGGTTAGAAAAAGTAGTGTTTCCCATTTTCCCCACGATTAAAATCGTGGGCTGGATTTGATTCAAATCAGAATCACTCCCCTCTTTGCGTAAGAGGTGGCGGGGGTGTTCACTATTCCGACAATTCCAAATATTCATGTTCTAAATTATCCAATTCAACTTTTAGGAAATTCAATTCCAATTTTTTATCATTGATTTCTTTCGTCAGTTTTTTCACAGTTTTATCGTTTTTGTAAGTTTCCGGTTTATGAAACTCAGCTTCCAGACTTTCAACTGCAGCGTTCAGTTCTTCGATTCTGGAATTTACCAGTTCAATCTTTTGATAAAATTTTTCCAGAACGATGGGATTAATATTCTGTGATTTCGTTTTAATTTTAGTGCTTTTATTAATTTTAATGATTTCTTCTTTTTCAGAAAAAAGTTCTTCCAGGGCAAGCACAGTTTCCTCGATCGTATCGTTCCTGAAAAACCACTTTTGCTTGGCGATTTTCTCGATGAAATAAGTGTCGTGCGAAACGAAAATAATAGTTCCTTCATACTCTAAAAGCGCTTCTTCCAGGCTGTTTATCATATCGATATCAAGGTGATTTGTCGGTTCATCCAAAATGAGCAGATTGGGTTTTTCGTGAATTAGTTTTGCCAGATATAATCTGGCTTTTTCTCCACCGCTCAGGATGCCAACTTTTTTGTCGACATCATCGCCCCGAAAACCGAAACGAGCCAGGTAGGAAAGCACATAACCGCGCGTTTCAAAGGGAACTAATTTCCACAAAGTATCCTGAACCGTAAGTGAATCATCCAGAATGAGATGCATCTGATCGTAATAGCCGATATTGAGCCCGGCGCCTTTTTTAGAAAAACCTTTTTGCGGTTTGAGTTCTCCATTAAAAAGACGCAGCAGGGTTGTTTTTCCGCAACCATTTCTGCCCAGAACCGCAATTCTATTTTGGTAGCCAACTCTGAAATTCACGTTTTTTGCCAGCGTTTTTCCCGGAAATCCGAAAGCGAGATTTTCCAAAACGTAAACATCATTTCCGCTTCTGCCGTTCGTTTGGATGTTTAAATTGATCGCTTTTGCTTTGGCAGGTTTGGCAATTTCCTCGATCTTTTCTCTTCTTTTTTCCAGTTCTTTTGCGCGCTTGAACATCACTTCGCTGTCCCGCGCTCTTCCCCAGATGCGGTATTGTTTGATCTGATCGTCCATCTTTTTCAGTTTTTTCTGCTGGTTTTTGTATTCTTTTTTCTGCAGGATGGCGCGGCATTCCGATTCTTCACGATAAAAGCTGTAATTTCCACCGTAATGATGCAGAGTTTTATCTTTAATTTCTACGATTTTGGTGACGGTTGTATCCAGAAAATGGCGGTCGTGCGAGATGATGATATACGGTTTATCGATTCGATTCAAATAATTTGAAAGCCAGTAGATCATTTCCAGGTCGAGATGATTTGTTGGCTCATCCAGCAGGATGGCATCGAATGATTGGAGCAGAAATTTTGCCAGTTGGATGCGAGTTTTTTCACCACCACTGAATTTGGCTATTCCTTGATTCCAAACGTTTTCAGGGAATTTCAGATTCGTCAGAACCAGTTTCATCTCAGTTTGGAAATTATAGCCGTCGATCTGTTCAAATTTCTGCACGATCTGAGAATATTTTTCCAGGTTTTGTTCGCTGTGATCTTCCGAAAGCTGATTTTCTGCTGTTTCCATTTTTTGTTTCAAATCAATATAATCCAGTCTTGATTCCAAAACGCATTCCTGCAGAGTCTGGGTTTCATCGAGTTCAGGTTCTTGCGTCAGATAAACGATTTTCCGATTTTTGGCGACGTGTACAAATCCTTCTTTAGGCAAAATTCGTTCAATAATAATCTTGAATAAAGTTGTTTTGCCGGAGCCGTTTCTTCCCACTAAACCAATGCGGCTGTTATCCTCGAGGGTAAAACTGATATTCTTGAAGATGTCGTCATCTCCAAAATTATGTGAAATGTTTGAAAGACTAATTATGCTCATAATTTCCTCAAAGTCTAAATTTCTAAGTTAATTGAATATGTCAATTCTTGAATGAAAAATTACTTGTCACGGAAAAGTAGATTTTTATTTGTGTCCACAGTCGGGATGTAGCGCAGTCCGGTTAGCGTGTTCGTCTGGGGGGCGAAAGGTCGATGGTTCAAATCCATTCATCCCGACCAATTTGTGAAAAAGGTAATTATGCCAAATATAGAAAAGATTTACGAAGTTTTACAGAATCAATTTCAAATGTACAAAACTCCGATCGTGGATTTGGTTGCAGCACAAACCAAAGATCCATTCAAGGTTTTAGTAGCTACGATTTTAAGTGCACGAACCAAAGATGAAACGACTGCAAAAGTGGTGAAATTTCTTTTTCAAGTGATTGATAATCCAGAAGATTTCAATAAATTTACAGTCGAAGAAATCGAAGAAATGATCTATCCAGTCGGTTTCTTCCGAAACAAAGCAAAACACCTTAAACAATTGCCTGGAGTTTTAGCTCAAAAGTTTAACAACGTGATTCCTGATGAAATTGACGACTTGATTCAGTTACCGGGAGTAGGCAGGAAAACAGCTAATCTGGTTCAGGCAGTTGCTTTCAAGAAACCTGCAATTTGTGTTGACACGCATGTACATAGAATTTCAAATCGCTTCGGTTATATAAAAACCAAAACTCCGTTGGAAACGGAGATGGCGTTGAGGGGAAAATTGCCGGAAAAATTTTGGATAAATTATAATTCATATCTGGTGGCATTTGGCCAGAATCATTGCACACCGAGGAATCCAAAGTGTGATTCCTGCCCGATATCTGATGAATGCCAAAGAGTTGGAGTATAAAAGAGTTAATGAAGATTTTAAGTTGGAATGTTAATGGTCTTCGTGCTGCATTGAAGAAAGGTTTCCTGGAATTCATCGAGACGGAAAAGCCGGATATTCTCTGCATTCAGGAAACGAAATTACAGGAAGAACAGATTCCGGAAGAGATCAATGAATTAGAAGGTTACTATAAATATTGGAATTTCGCGGAAAAAAAAGGCTATTCCGGAGTTGCTCTTTTCACAAAAATTGAACCGAAAAAAGTTGAATACTCGATTAGTGATCCAGATTTTGATAAAGAAGGAAGGCTGCTCATTGCAGAATTTGAGGATTTCACATTGATCAATTGTTATTTTCCCAATGGTCAAATGAGTGAGGAAAGACTCAAATACAAGCTTGGATATTATGATCGTATGTTTGATTTGATGCAGTCCATCACAGCCACAGGTAAGAATCTGATCGTATGCGGTGATTACAATACTGCTCACAAAGCAATCGATCTGGCCAATCCTAAGCAAAACGAAACAACATCAGGTTTTCTGCCAATCGAACGAGTTTGGTTAGATAAAATTATTGATCATGACTGGATCGATACATTCCGTGAATTCAATCAAGAACCGAACCAATATTCCTGGTGGACATATCGTTTCGGTGCGCGCGAAAGAAATGTAGGCTGGCGCATCGATTATTTTTTTACAAACAAAGAAAATATGAAAAATATTAAAAATGCCTTCATTCGGCAGGAAATCATGGGAAGTGATCATTGCCCTGTTGGCGTGGAGATAAAATAATATGAAAACAAAAGAAATAGATATATTGGACATTTTGATAATTTTAGCAAAGCATAAGAAATTTATATTCTGGACTACTTTTATTGTTAGTATTGCAGCGGTGGTTTTTAGTTTGGTTACACCAGAAATTTGGACTTCTACTGCTACAATATTGCCTTATCAAAGTGAATCAAAAAATATTCAACTATCATCCATTTTAGGAGGGATAGGTTCTTCCATTTTAGGGGGAGGACAAGAGAACTGCATTGAATTAATAACGATTATGCATTCAAGATATTTTTCAGAAAATGTTATTAATAAATTTAACTTAATCGAATATTTTAAAATTAAAGAAACTGATTCTTTGAAATCGATTGATACAGCCTTAATTTACTTAAAAGATATTGTTTCTATTTATTTAAATGATGAATCAGGCACAATCAGTATTAGCATCAAGACAAATAATAAAAAACTATCAGCAGATATTGCAAATTATTATATAGATGAGGTAGATTTTGTAAATCGCAAAATAAGGATAAACAAAAGTAGAAGAAATAGAGAATTTATTGAGAAAAGGGTTCAAGAAATTGAAATGGAAATCGATTCTCTGATGGTAAAATTAAATACTTTCCAAAACGAGAATAACATTATTCATATTGAGGAGCAAACTAAGTCTGTCATTCAATTATATACAGAACTTATTTCTGAAAAAACAAAAATTGAAATACAGTTGGAATTTCATGAATTTAGCTCTAACAAAAATCCTCAAATAGCAAAAGATTTGTTAGATAGAAAAGGTATTATAGAGAGGAAAATTGAATCTATAGAGCAAAGTAGTAATATTTTGAATCCTGCTTACCAAATGTCGTTAGATGATATTTCAGAAATGAGTATTGAGTACGCAAAAATTGAAATGCAGAGTAAAATCAAAGAAAAGGTATATGAATTTTTAGTACCTGAATATGAAGCGGCAAAGATAGAGGAAATTAGAAATCTCCCTTCAATTGAAATAATTGATAAAGCATATCCTGCAGGATTCAGAACAAGTCCAAAACGAGCAAAAATGTGTTTGATCGCCATAATAATAGGTATGCTATTTTCATCTCTTATAGTAATCATCAAATCATCACTAACGGAAAATCAATTGAAAAAAGCTGACCACTTAAGATCCCTACTTTTTAAAAAATATTAGCAAATGATTATGAGTTTGAAGTTTAAATTTAAATACTTATATTATTTTGTTTTCTTTGTAACATTAATAAGCTATTTTTTCCCAAATATTCATTTTCTTCTTTCATATAAAATGCAATTGCTTTACACACTTTTTTTATTACTTTTGCTATATCTATTTAGTCAAGGGAGAATAAATCTTGATAATAATCACAAATCAGCATATTTTTTTTTAATATTTTGGATAATTTATAGTTTGATAACATATTTTTGGGCTTTGAATAAAGATTTTGTTATTATAACTACTTTCAGATATTTAGTTAATTTTATAATTTTTTTTATCATAATGGAATCATGTGATAATTATAAACAAAGTTCCAAGTTTATGATTTTTTTCTATATAATATTACTTATATATACTATTATTGCGTTTTGGGAGATCATTACATGGAATCATTTACCTACATCTAGTTTCACACAAAGGAATGTGATTTCTTTTATTCCGACAGGTCCTTTTTTTAATCAAAACAATTTTGCCTGGATTATTACATTATTATTGCCTTTTATAATATTCAGTGATAAGTATTTTAATTATAGATTTATGTATATTATTTCATCGTTGCTCTTATTTATCATTTTAGTAATATTCATGTTGCAAGGAGCAAGAATTGCAATAATGATTATGTTAGTCGAACTTTTTATTTATTTCATTTTTTTTCAGAAAATGAAAAAGAAGATCTTCATAATATTTATATTGTTTTTTATATTTTTTTTCATAAATGCTAAGTTTCCAAATGAAGTTAATTTGATAAAAGCAAAGTCTATAGATGAGATTCTATCGTTATCTAAAGAAGATGAAAGTTATAGATTGGAATCAATGGAAACACGGATTATTCTTATTCATCATGCAATAGAAATGTGTTTTGATTCATATTTGTTTGGAATAGGAAGCGGAAATTTCGTTGAGAACATGAATTATGAAAGAACTATTACAACTAGTGGTATTAAAGATGCCCATAATTTTATATTTGAATTAGTAGCTACGAATGGCTTCTTTCTGACTCTATTTTTTGCGATTTCGATATTGGTAATATCAATTAAATTGCTTATAAGAGCAAGAAAAGTTGATAACAGAAATAAATATTTGCTTTATTCTGCAGGTATCTCTTTGCTTTTTTTTATTCCAGCAAGTGCTATGCCAAGCTCTATTCTACAATATCACTGCCACTGGGTTGTTTTATCATATATTTACTCATTATACTCAATTAGTAGTAGAGCAAATTAGGGTTAACTTATAAACGTATGAATATTATAAATTTCTTTATCATCTTTGTTTTTTCTGTTCACGCAATCCCTTGGAGGAGCATTGGTTTTAATATTATGTTCTATTCTAGTATTAGTGCAAAATATGCTCAATGTTAAATAATTCATGAAGGATTGTTCATCTACTTTAAAAACTGTTGTAGTTACTTTAGGGCGGTCATTAGAAAGAATTGTTCTGCTTGGATCTACAATTCTTCTTTCAAGATATTTAACTCAAAACGATTATGGTACTTATCGACAGGTTTTTTTAATTTCAGGTTTGTTAATAACAGCTTTAAATTTTGGAATCCCCAATAGTATAAATTATTTTCTTCCATTCTATAGTAAGGATAAACAAAAATCATTTTTATTGCAAACCATCCTCTTTCAACTGTTTTTGGGAGTATTAGCAAGTTCAGCATTATGGTTTGGTTCCGGTCAGATCGCAAATATTTTTGATAATCCCGAATTAATCCGATCATTAAGATTATTCTCTTTATATCCCTTGTTCATTCTGCCTTCGATGAGTTATTCCAATATTTTTATCTGCATCAATAAAGTGAAGTTAGCTGGCGTATTAAGTCCTATCCTGGGGTTAATACAATTAACCCTTGTCGTTGTGAGTGTATTACTCAAATATTCATTATCATCACTTCTTTTACTATTATTATTAGCTGCATTTCTGCAATTTATTTTAATAATGATACTCCTTTATAAATCATATTATAAAGTTCATTTTTCCTTATCATTTTCAGAATTTTTAAACCAATTACAATTTTCTACTCCAATTGGTTTAGCAACAATTATAGGAGTTGCTATTGTCAAGATAGATCAGATAATGGTTTCTTCCTTTTTTTCTGTAGAAGAATATGCTGTTTATTCTGTTGGCGCATTGGAACTTCCTTTCATAAACATGATAACCATATCTGCTATGGCTGTGATAACTCCCTATTTAGTTACTCAAAAGAAAAGTATGAGAATGGATCTTTTTATGCAGAAATGGAGAAATTCAATAATTAAGTTGAGTTATATTATTTTCCCTGTGGCGATTTTTTTCTTATTCTTTGCCCATGAAACAATAGTCGTGTTATATTCCAATAAGTACGAAGATAGTTCGATCATATTTCAAATATATCTTTTAAAATTATTAGTAAAAGTTACTTTTTTTGGTCATATTTTATTAGCCTTAGGAAAATCAAAAAAAATCCTCCAATATACTCTTATAACATTAGTAGTTAATGTTGCGCTTAATTTGCTGTTTATCAAAATCTTTGGATTCATTGGAGCAGCAACTGCTACAGTTTTTTCAGCCTTTTTAATTTCTTTTTTGCAACTAAAGGAGATTTCTAAAATTATTAATATTAAAATTAAAGAAATTTGGCCATGGAATAAAATGTTTTTGATTTTAAGTTTATCAATATTAGCTGCCTTATGTGCAAACATAGTGAAAATTTTATTGGTTAACAAAATATTAGTTTTGGCTGGGGGGTTGTTACTTTTTGTCAGCGCATATTTTTTATTTTCACAAATTATTTTTAAAAAATCTATGCCAGCCAATCTTCATTTGGTTACCATTTTATCGGGTATAAAGAGTAATGAAAAAGAATAATATTCTTATTATTTCTTTTTACATGTATCCATGCAAGCTGGTCGGTGCAAAGCGAATGTCATATATAGCAAATTATTTGGCGGACAAAGGTATAGAAGTAACAGTTTTAAAAGTTGAAGATGAAAGCTATGACAATCAAATTGATAAAAACTTGAAATTAGATGCAAGAATTAGAGTTATCGAAGTTAAAAAACTTAACAAATACAAAACATTCAGGCAGTCAATTTATCGATTCTTTAGATACAAAAAAACTTTATGTAGCTTACTTGAAAAAGAGGATTTTGATGTTTTATATTTTAGTGGAGGTCCGTTTTTCTATTTCCCGCTTGGCATCTATAGTCGATTCAAATACAAGATTCCATATATTCTAGATTTTAGGGATTTATGGATTATTGGGAAAAAAGTTAAGTTGAATTGGAAGGGAAATTTATTATCCAATTTCGAGAAATATTTTGAAAGGGTATCAATCAAAAATGCGAGTATGGTGATCTGTGTTACTCCTAAAACAACTGAATTATTCAAACAAGAGTTTAATAATCCTATGTGCATGAATTTTGTTACTATTATGAATGGATATAATGATTTAGAGTTACCAGAAATTATCAGCAGTTCTACAATAAAACGCGATCCGATAAATATTGGTATCTTTGGAAAATTTTCTTATTACGATCTTAATCATATTGATATTTTAATTAAATCTATAAGGAATTCAGAAATAGAAATTAAAATTCATCATATTGGTCATTATGAAGAGGATTTCGTTAATTATGTAGAATTAAACAAATTATCAAAGAATTTTGTTTTTGTTGGATATAAAAACTACACTGAAGGTATAATGTATTTAAGTAATATGGACTATCTTATCTTAAATAATAGGTCAGAATATGCGTTGGGTACAAAAATCTTTGACTACCTTTATCTTAATAAACCTGTTCTAGCTTTTATGACTCCTTCAAGTGAAATCTGGAATTTATTGTCTAATTTTAAAAATACATTTTTAATCCAAAATTCATTTGATTTAATTTCAGCTATTCAAGAATTAATGTGTTCTGATGATTTGAATGTTATCCAAAAACAAGATTTATTCCAATATTCAAGGCAGCATCAAACCGAAATTTTGTATGAAAAAATAATTATGCTAATTAATAGAAAATAACACGTTTAAAGAATATGAGAATTTTATTTCTATCAAGTTTATTTGCACCATTTATCCATGATCAGATAATAAGCTTATTATCAAAAAAGGAGATTATTGGTTTTTCTAATTTTCATTACAATTTTTATCTTTATTTGAGGACTAGAAGAGATAGGAAACTATATCGTGAATCTGAATTATCGCAAATAGTGCCTGGTCGCGATAAAATATTTTATCCTGGCTTGCCCAAAGATATCTTGAAATGCATCTATCCGAAAATATTATATTCACAAATACGCAATCTCTATAAGAATAAAGAATTTGATATAATACACGCTCATACTTTATTACCGAGTGGTTATGTCGCATATAAACTTTCAAAACTGCGCAATGTTCCATATATTGTTACCACACATGGTGCTGATTTCTATAAATGCATATCTCATGTTTCCAAACTCAGGAATATAAAGCCGTATTGTAATAAAGAAATTAGCATGGTTAGAGAAGTATTGCAGAACGCAAACAGCATAATATGTGTATCAAATAAGTTTGCTGAAGATGTAAGTACTTTTTGCCCAAACGCAAAAATTCAGATAATACCCAATGATTATCGATCTGATATTTTCTTTCCGCAAGATAAACTTTTATGTAGAAAGGAATTAAGAATTCCGAATAATAAAAAAATAATCATTTCGGTTGGAAATTTTGTTGAAGTTAAAGGACATAAATACATTCTTCAAGCACTTCCTGCAATAATTGACAAGCATAAGGACATCTTATTATTGCTTATTGGTGGAGGTGAGTTAAAGAAAAAATATATTAAAACTTGTGAACAACTGAATTTAAAAAAGCATGTAAGAATTATGGATAGATTAAAGCATGAAGAATTAGCTATTTGGTATAATATTGCAGATATTTTTGTGTTACCATCTGTAAATGAAACTTTTGGAGTAGTTTTACTTGAGGCTTTGGCTTGTGGGCTGCCAGTAATTGCGACCTCTACATCAGGACCATCACAAATCATATCAGATAGTATTGATGGATTATTTGTCCCAATTAAAAACTCAAACGCTATATCGGAAACGGTTAATTATCTATTTTCAAATGAAGAAACTTTAAAAAAGATGAGTAAGAACGCATTACAAAACATCCAAAATAAATATTCTAATGTGACTAAAAAAATTATATGTGTTTACAAAACTTCTATTAAATCCACAGAGAATAATTTATATAATAAAAAGGTAAAAAAGAAATGAAAATAGCATATATACTTTCTGCAGATCCTTTTGAAGAAAATGGAGTGAATAAAAAGATAAAATCCCAAACAGATACTTGGAAAAGTTTTGGACATAATGTTAAGATATTTTCAATACTTGTGAACGAGGGAACACACCGAACAGAGAATTACTTTAACTCTAGTATTTATCAGAGGGAAAAAATATTTATTCTTCCGAAAAGTTTCAGAAAAGATCTAACTGATTTCAAACCGGATATAGTTTATCTTAGGTTTGAAGTATTTAAACCATTTCATTTATCGATTTTAAAAAGTTTTAACGTGATTGTTGAAATTAACACTAACGACATCGTCGAATTCAAATTACAGGCGTCTAAAAGTATTAGGGAAAAGATTCGCTTAATTTATCATCTCCTAACAAGATGGATTATATTCAAATATGCTAAAGGGATAATTTCGGTAACCGATGAGCTGCTTTCAAAACACTACATGAACAAATACAAAAAACCATCATTAGTTATTCCTAACAATTTAATTCTAAAGAATTTTAAAATTCTGAAGAAGTCAAATAACAAAATACCGAATCTCGTATTTATGGGAACATCTGATTATCCGTGGCATGGAATTGAAAAGATAATTGAACTTGCGAAAGAAACTGAGAATGAGTTATTTTTTCATATAATTGGCTCAGAAGACACAAACTATCCTAACCTAAAAAATGTTAAGTTCTATGGATATTTACTACGAAAGGATTATGAAAAGATTATTGAAAAATGTGATATAGGAATTTCTACGCTATCATTGCATAAAATAAATATGAATGAAGCAAGTAGTCTGAAACTAAGAGAATATTTAGCTTACGGTTTACCGAGTATTATTGGATACCGGGATACAGCTTTTATAAATTCTATTCCCAAATGGATTTTAGAAATTCCTAATGAGGAATCTAATTTACTTTATAATAAGAACAGAATTATTGACTTTTGTAATCGTATGAAAGATGTTATTGTTACTCATGAAGAATCAAAAAAATATATAGATTCAAAATTAATTGAGAAAAATAGAATGAATTTCATGGAAAATCTGATTCAATCGGAGAAACAATGAAAGTTTTTATTATAACTATGCAATTTCCCGCTCCCAGAGAAATATTTGCCAACAATGATGTTCTTACTCTAAAAAAGCTGGGAGTTGATATCAGTGTTCATTCACTCAGGTTTTCCCATAAAAGAAAAAAAGTATTTGAAGTTCAACGAGGAATTCAAGATATTGACTATACTCATAATTCGATATGTAAGACATTTATAGGATTTCTAACAGGTTTGTTTAAGCCAAAAGTTTTTTTCACATTATTCTGGTTTATTTTTCGGTTTCATATCCAGTCACCGGGCCAATTAATTAAGAGTTGCATTTTAGCTCCAAGAGTAATTAACATATTTAATGAATTTGAAAGAAAAAGACCTGACGTTGTACATCTTTATTGGGCTCATTACCCTTCAATGCTGGGTTATTTAGTAAAAAAAATCTATCCTGACACAACTTTAACTATGAGTTTTGTGGCTTATGATCTGCATATGCGGTTTAAAGGAAGTATAATTACTGCCAATCTTGCTGATGTTGTTTTTACAATTGCCCGGATGGAGGTTAGCACATTAATCAAACTCGGCATTGATCCATCTAAGATACAAACAGTTTATCACGGAATGATGCCAAATTACTTTAAAGATGACTCACCCGAGAAAATTAAGGGTAGAGTTGTTTCAGTTGGAGCATTCGTTCTAGGAAAGAACATGATAGACGTTGTGAATATTTTTGCTAGTGTACAAAATGAGTTACCATACATCTCTCTAGTTTTGGTAGGAGATGGTCCACTAAAGAATAAAGTTGAAAAACAAGTGAAAGAATTGAAAGTTAACAATGTAATTTTTTTAGGGCATTCTGCGCATGAAACCGTGATAAAGGAAATGCGCAAAGCAGAGGTTTTTCTATTTATGAGTGAAGATGAAAGATTGCCAAATGTTATTAAAGAAGCAATGGCTGCAAAGTGTTACTGTATAACTACAGATACTCCAGGCATAGATGAACTTATTCCAAACAGTGATTATGGCTCCATTATATCTGTTGGTAACTTACATGCTGCTGAAGAATCTTTGAAAAAAGCAATAAATAGTAATGGGTTTCGTAATGATGTTGCAGAAAAAGCTTTTAATTACATAAAAATAAATTTTAATGTAGA
>JAUSOT010000236.1 GCA_030656075.1 Candidatus Cloacimonadales bacterium | reverse complement strand
TCCCCAATGAAATATTCAGCAAGCTGAATTTCACGGGGTAAACCGACTTCGCTTCGCTCAGCCACCTTCTCCAAAGGAGAAGGAAATGAAACTTCCAATTGTCTAAACCCACTATTTTCCCTCTCCTTTGGGGAGGGCTGGAGTGGGGCAATTAATTTCAAAAACACCCTATTATGCAGAAGTCATTAAAAGATCAAAGATAAAAGTGTGCTGTAAAATAATAAAATCTTTATAAATAGTTGATAGAATACGTAAAACATTGTTAACTATATTTTCTTTTAATGCCAAATCCTTTAGTATTTTATCAAAAAAAGATACAGGATTCTTAGCCTCATACTTTTTATTACGGTCAATTTTTTTCTCAGCGCACATTCCTTTACTAATTAACTGATGCAATACTTCATAAACCTTAGTTCTTGTTATATCTACGAGTATTTGGATCTCAGAAGCGGTAAAGTCCTTTTTACGAAAGAGGGTGATATATACCTTTGCTTCACGCATTGATAAGCCAAAATTCTGGATCAATTTCTCCACCACTTTCAGTTCATTCAAATCACTCATTTATTCATTATTCCTTTCATGGGTAACAAATGAAAATGCTTGATAAATGTGTCAAAATAATTCTGTAGATAGGTAATTTTTATCTGGTTCCCAAGTTTTTCTTGGGAACCTTTTATATTGTGTTGGGCTTCTCGTCTCGAGGAGCCCATTTGTTTATAGCTTTCGTCTCGAAAGCATTATTATAAAAACTCGGATCTGCACGATTGAACCAACATATGTTGCAGACCCTGAAAAAGTCTCTTTCACAAATTCTTAATTTTTGACTCTTTCAGGGTTGGAAAGATAAGAAAATTTGAAAGAAACCTTGAAAGTGCTAAGCTGGAAGAAATCTTGAGAGAAGCCTTTTCAAGGTTTTATTTCAAACTCCACCACAAAATTCTTCAGCGGCAAAAAATCCTTCTTCTGCCAAATAAGTTTATAATGCGTTTCCGTCTCAATCAAATCATCCGGGATGTATGAAATCAATTTTATTTTTATGGTTTTTGGAAAAGTCAAATCATAATATGCCTGCTCAAAGCCTTTTCCCCAGGCAGCGGTGGTTTCCAAGATGTATTCAGCTTTTCCGCCTTTCAGTTTGTGGTTGTAATAAATCCGCATCACTGTTGTATCCTGGGCCAGAATGGTGATCTGCAAACTGGCGCCATTCTGGTTCCAGCGAACGACTTTGGCTGAATCCGGACGGGAAGTATTTTCACAGAAAACAGTATCGACCAATCCATACAGACTGTCCTGTGGAAAAGGATAGAAGAGATACTGCTTCAATTCTTTCTCAGAATCATTTCGCAGAAAATACAAGCCATCAACTGTGAATGTGGAGTCGGAGAGTGTGAAATGCAGGTCTTCGCGGTAGAAACGGAGTTCGGCACTTAACTGGAGAGTTATAGAAATCAGAATTATAATTATTGAAATTTTCATATTTTTTTCCATTGTCATTCCCGCGCAAGAGGGAATCTATTCACCTTAACAAATTTTTATTAAGATTCCCATTCAAGTTGGGAATGACATAATGATAGAGATTTCCATTTTCATGGGAATGATATTTCACTTACATTAGTGCCAAATGTCCCCTGAGACTGTTACAAATAAATTCGAAAGAAGAGAAAACAGAAAATGAGTTTTCCCTTCCTTCGATTTCTTCGTGCAATCCGTAGATTATTTTCACACTTATTCCTGTCAACTTTC
>JAUSOT010000231.1 GCA_030656075.1 Candidatus Cloacimonadales bacterium | reverse complement strand
GCCCCATAGTTACCACCTGTTGGAGGTATCAAAATAGAAATAATCATGACAGCTAAATACACAATAATTACTTTTCTTTGCTTTTTATTCATCATTCATTTACTCCATTTCATAGTTTTAATTTTCTAACAAAAAAATAATTGGAAATGTTTCATCAATCATTTTCTTCTATCACAATACTTCATATCTCCATCACTTCATTTCTCAGTTTTCTTCCGGCCATTTAACATCATTGAAATCCCATTAATTACATCAGCAGAAAAGCAAAACGTTGAAAAGCACGTCAAGTGAATTATTTTATCACTATGTGATTCTTTGTCTTTAATTGTTTATTGATTCTGTGTTATTCTCCCAGCTTCTCAATCAATATTTCAATTTCCTCATCACTGGGAAAGTTCGGATCATTCTCATTTAAGGTGTCCCGGCGTCTGATCACATCAGCAGTTGCTGAAGCGATTGCTTCGGAAGCTCCAAATGTGACTGTAATATCTGTTATATCTACTGTACATTCAGTGTTTCCGGAATACGTAAGAGTAAGTGTGTCACCATAATCAAAGTCTGGATCAGAGAAAACAGAATCTAAATTTAAATCGTTGCAGGAAGTATCTTCCGGGAAGGAAAAATCTGCGATGGGGTCTTCCACCACCGGAGGATCATTCAAAGGTTCTACAGTAACATGCAAAGTATCAGTTGTCATTCCACGAAAATTTTCTCGTCCTGAATTCCGACTTTCCCTCGTATAATCTCCAAGTTGATTCGCATGGAAGTATATTTCTTCCGAACCGGGCCAGTTTTCAGCCGGTTCCAAAGTTACTGTGCTGTTTGCATTTATCGTCACCGTGATATTGATATTACCGGAATAAGTAAACTCCATTGTTTCCCCGTTCGGTTCCCAGAAGACATCGTCCAGATCGATGCTGGAATTGGGAATGTCTTCCTGAAAAGTTATTGAACCCAGAGGTTGCATCACAACAGGATAATCCTATTTTACGTAAAGCTGGAATTTGCCAAATTTGGATTTCTGTAAGCCGATCTCGCTGAAGACTTCCTGAATTTTGCAGGCAGCAATAACAGCAGAAAACGATTTTTTTTTCGCTCGGGAAAATGGCCGTAAATGCATCGCCGGCAAAGGTTGAAATAAAACCTTGATTATCGTAGATAGCATCGATGGCCGTATTGAAAATATTGTTAATGATAGAAGTGAGAATTTCCGCTCCTTCCTGGCCGTTTTTCATCAATGCCTGAGTCATAGCGGTGAATCCGGAAATGTCTATAAATATGGTTGCAGCAACGAATTCACCCGAGAAAACATTCTTCTGATAGCTCTCCAAAATGGTAGAAGGTATCAGTCTTTTCATCTCATGCCCCCGCTTTTCAGACTTAAAATTTCTTAAATTTATCTAAGTAATATTTTGAAATGTGTGTGTGAATAGAATTATAATATCTTAATTATTATTGTTTTAAGAAAGAAGGATAAGAGGGGAGGATTTTTAGTTAAACTGGAAATTTCCTGTTTTCATTACTTTATTACAGGCAATTACGACATTATCGTCGTAAAGAATTCCCTTGTTCATATTTATTTCTTGTAAAGCCAATTTCAATCCCAGGGCAGGTCGGTATGGTCTGTGAGAAGACATTGCTTCGATTACATCTGCAACACAGATGATGCGGGCTTCGAGAAGGATATCATCAGTTTTCAAACCATTGGGATAAGATGACCCATCCATCTTTTCATGATGTTGTAATACTATTTGAGCAATCGGCCAGGGAAATTCGATTGTTTTCAGAATGTCATAACCTGCTTCAGCATGAGATTCGATGATGGCAAATTCGACTTTTGTCAGTTTTCCGGGTTTGCTTAAAATTTCGGAAGGAACATGGATCTTGCCGATATCATGCAGAAGTGCGGCGATGCGTAAACCATCTAATTGATCGACAGAAAGTTTCATTTCTTCCCCGATTTTACAGGCAAGTTCAGCTACCCTTCTTTGATGACCTGCGGTATAAGGATCGCGCATTTCGATGGCAAAAACCAGACCATTTACTACTTCTTCCATCAGTTTGCGAAGTTTGAGATTACTTTGCCGCAAAGCTTTTTCGGCATTTTTACGCAGAGTGATATCGCGAATAGTCGCCAGATAAGCTGGTTTTCTTTCCCATTCGGTTTCCACAATATGCATTTCCCCGATTTTTTCTTTACCTGGTTCACTTGCAATGACGATAGTTTGCAGCTCATCAGATTGTAAGGGATAATCAAGTCTGGTGCCAATTAAATTTATTCTGTCCTTTCCAAATAAACGTGTCGCGGCATTATTTACAAAGCAGATCGATCCCTTATCATCAACAACAATGATTCCGTCGGTATTTTCTTCGATCATTTTTTTAAATCTGTTCTCACTTTCACGTAGAGCTTTATCAGATTCATGCTTGGAAAAAGCAATCTGAATTGTAGCATTTAAATCTATCTCTTCAAATGGTTTAACTAAATAACCATAGGGATTTGTTGCTTTTGCTCTGTTTAAAGTTGCTTCATCAGCATTGGCTGTTAAATACACTATTGGAATATCGAAATGCTTATTAATCTCTTCAGCTGTGGCAATACCGTCCAATCTTCCTTCAATCTTAATGTCCATCAAGATCAGGTCAGGTTGATTTTTCGCAATACTTGAAATTGCCTGGGAACCGTTAGATATTATGTCCGTTATGATATAACAATAATTCAAAAGACTTCGTTTGATGTCTTCAGCAATTATACTTTCATCTTCGACTATCAATATTTTTTTACTCATTTTATCTATCCTTATGAATTTAATACGCAAATTGCATACCATAAGATATCTGTTGTAACTTTTTAAATATTATCTGAGTAATTACTTATTAATTAACTAATTACATTCTAATTTAAAAGTTTATCGTTTTAGTTAATCTATAAAAAAATGTGGCAAATAAAAGACAACTTGTCTCAAACCTGTCCCAATCTTAAAAGTATGAAAAATAGTTTATGTAATATTGAAAAATCGAATGTCCAAACAGAATATACGACAAAGCTCCCATCACTAAAAAAGGTCCAAAGGGAAATTCTTTTCTTCTATCGTGTCCGATTGCCGGAAGCAAGATCAAAGCGAACAGTGAGCCGAAAATGACTGTGAAGATCGTACCAAGAATTCCGATAAAACTTCCTACGGCAGCGATCAATTTTATATCTCCGCCACCCAGACTTTCTTTATGGGTAGCAATCTGAAAAAGATAGGCTGTTATCAGAAAAACGATAAATCCGAAAAATGCACCCAACAGCGATGAAAGCCAGGATACATCTGAGTCTGGAATGAATGATAATGTTATTCCCAAAAAGATAAGAGGCAGAGAAAGCACATCGGGAATGATCTTACTGAAAGTATCGATGAAGAAAATGATGATTGCAAAGGAAACGAAAATCAAATATTTAAGAAATAACCAGGACCAGCCAAACTGAAGATAGAAAAGTAAAAATAATAGCGGTGTGATAAGTTCAACCAGAAAGTAATGCCAATGGATTTTGGTGCCGCAATACGAACATTGCCCTTTTAACCAGATGTAACTGAAAATTGGAATATTGTGGATTGTTTTGATTTTCCGGTTGCAGCTTGGACAATGCGAATTCGGAAAAACAATCGATTCCTTTTTGGGAAGCCGATAGATGCAGACGTTGAAAAAACTACCGAAGGCTAATCCGAAAACGACCACAAAAAATGAAATTATCAGATTCATGCTTTAAAATAAAAAATGCTCGAATAACCTGTACCCGAGCATTTCTTTTATTATTTTTTTATTTCAATCCGGACTGCATGGCCAGACCAAGGTTGAAGATTGGCAGGTAGATAATAATGATGATATATCCCACCATACCGGCCATCAGGATGATCATCAGCGGTTCGATCAATGAAGTCAGTCTTTCGATGACGGAATCCACCAATTTCTGGTGGAAATCTCCGGCTTTTCTTAACAGGCTGTCCAAGTCTCCGGTTTCTTCACCGGTGGCCATCAGCTGCAGCAATGTAGAAGGAAATACTCCTGTTTTCTTGAATGCTCCGGCTACACTATATCCTTCTTTCACCATTACTCTGGCTTTTCGCACGGCAGTTTCAATAACTGCGTTTTGAACAACATTTTCCACAAGCTCCATAGTTTCCATGATCGGTACACCGGCATACATCAGGATACTGAAAGTCCGGGCAAATTTACTCATGATCGAGTTTTCCAGAAGATTTCCGATCACAGGAATTTTGAGCGTGATCCTATCAACAATATATCTTCCCCTATCCGATAGATAGAAAAGAAAAAATGCCATGGCTACAGCCAACAATCCCAGGAAAGTGAAAAATACATGCTCCCTGATTAAATTACTAATGGCAATGGCAACAAGAGTTGGTGCCGGCAAATTTGCATTAAAACTGGCATAAACATCAGCAAACATCGGAATGATGAAATAGAAAAGTCCCCACACGACCACCACGAGAAAACACAGAATAAAAATAGGATATGCCATGGCAGACCAGACTTTTCGTCTCGTATCTTCGATTTTTTCCAGATAGTCACTCAATTCATCCAGAACCGTGTGGAGTGTACCGGAGACTTCCCCGGCTTTCACTAAGGAAATATAGAGCGAATTGAACACACCGGGATGTTGTTCCATAGATTCGGAAAGACTGAATCCCTTTTTAATGTCATTCGCCAATTTTTCGAGCACTTTCCTGAATTTGTTGCTTTTTTCTTCTTTAGCAAGATTGGAAAGCGATTTCTCAATTGTTAGACCCGCAGAGAACATTGTGGACATTTGGCGTGTGAAGAACACAAGTGTTTTAAGTCCAACACCGGTTCTAATTTTGTGAATGGTAAGTAGAACTTTTTCAAAGAGTGAGAGCTTACCCTGGAAAGCGCCTTCTGAGGCGGATTTCACAGAGATAATTATGCTTCCCTCTTTGGTTAATTTATCGATAGCTTCGTCCATGGTAGTCGCCTTGACGGCTCCTTCCACCCGAATACCTTTGGCGTCTTTGATTATATATTGAAAACTAGCCATAAAAATTCCTTATTTGATTATATATTACTAATCTGAAATTGTAAGTTTGATCACTTCTTTTATCGAAGTGATGCCTTGTTTCATCTTCAACAAGGCGTTATCATGCAGAGTTTGCATTCCATTCTGCAAAGCTAACTGCCGAATTTTATCCTGACCTTCCCCATTAAATATCAATTCCCTGATAGCAACGTTGACTTCCAGCAATTCAAAAATACCTTCTCTCCCGGAATATCCGGTGTTATCGCAGTGTACACAGCCTTTTCCTTTTTTGAATTTGATATTGGCTGCTTCTTCTTCGCTAATACCTGCATCCATCAGTTCATTAGCAGTAGGTTTATAATCTGCTTTGCAATGTTTACATATTTTCCTCACCAGTCGTTGAGCCATTATCAGGTTCAGAGATGAAGCAACCAGGTAGGCGGGGACACCGATATCCAGCAGACGTGTGATCGTGGATGGAGCATCATTGGCATGAAGTGTGGTGAACACGAGGTGACCGGTAAGTGAAAATTTGGTAGCGATGTCGGCTGTTTCTTCGTCACGAATCTCACCGATCAGAATGATGTCCGGGTCCTGACGTAAAACAGAACGTAAGGCTCGGGCAAAGGTCAGGTCGATCTTGGAATTCGTTTCGATCTGCGTAATACCGTCCAGGCGATATTCCACCGGATCTTCCACGGTCACGATATTGGTTTCAATATCTTTGATTTCCTTCAGTGCGGCGTGCAAAGTTGTTGATTTACCACTACCGGTAGGTCCGGAAACAATATTGATCCCGTATGGACGTCTTATCCATTTTCTGAATGTGACAAGATGCTCCGGAGTGAAACCGAGAGTCATGAGTGTGAATCCGAATTCGCCTTTATCCAAAAGTCGCAATACCACCTTCTCACCTGTTACCGTTGGTGTGATAGAAACACGAACATCTACACTTTTGATAGTGGTTTTTAAAGAAATATGACCATCCTGAGGCAGTCGTCTTTCGGCAATATTTAATTTAGCCATCACTTTAACCAGCGACACCATACCGGCATGCAGACCGATGGGTGGAGACATCACTTCCCGCAAGGCTCCATCTACCCTGAAACGAACCTGAGTACTTTTGGTGAGTGGTTCGATGTGGATGTCGGTTGCGTTCGATTTGATCGCTTCGGTGATGATGAGATTGATCAATTTTACGACCGGAGCATCGACATCTTTCTTTGAATCTATTGTTATCTCGTTTTCATTTTCATCTACTGCAACGAATTCAAAACTGCCAACAGCATCTTCCACCTGAGAGGTTGTCCGTATGCTTTTGTAATATCTTTCCAGGGTATCTGTAAGAGTGCTTTCACCGATCAGCATGGGTTTGATGTTCATGCC
>JAUSOT010000227.1 GCA_030656075.1 Candidatus Cloacimonadales bacterium | reverse complement strand
CCTACGGTCTCCTTCCAATTCCCCAAAATCGATGATTCGTTTCTTTTCCTGCATTTTCACCTTCCTTTTCTACACTATTTTAGTGTCGAAAAGTGTCCAGTGACATCTTGGCACAGAGGGACTGGATTTCAAGCTCACCTTATAAAATCGTTTCTACGAGAATCACAAACTTTAAAATCTATCCCTTTTATCGTAAGTGGTTCAGTTGATAGATACTATCATTCAAATAAAAATGTTCGATATATGAAATCATCTTATGAATCTGCTTATATTGTGAATAATAGTAAAATTGCAAATAGCAAATGGGAATTTTGGTGTAGAGAAAAAATAATAGTTGCAGGTATGACAAAAGTAATTGAAGCTACATATAGTATAGAACCTTTAGCTTTAGGTGTTGGTATTTACGGTATTAAAAACACAAATCAATTTAAAATGAAGTGTATCTTAGCTTTACTTAACAGCAAATATCTCACTTATTATCTTCAAATTAATTTTAGAGATAAACATTTAGCTGGTGGGTATCTTGCAATTAATAAATCTACATTAGAATCTTTACCTTTAGTTGATATAAATGATAATATTCAAAATATATTATCTAATTTCACTTCTCAAATCCTCTCCGCTAAAAAATTCGGCCAAGACACGCAAAATTTGGAAGATCAAATCGATCTGATGGTTTATAAATTGTACGAACTAACCTTTGAAGAAGCAAAGATCGTCGATCCGAAGTTGGATAGTGTTCTGGCACAGTTTGGTTTGAGCAGAACGGATTATGAGCGGATGGGAGTTCAGGACTTCGCTGCGCTAAACCTTCCGAACGGTTAAAAAAACCTTCGGAAGTTTGAAAAGATTCTTTCATTCAACCCAACTCGAGTTGAAACGGATAATCCTTCTCCGCTGGAGAAGGTGGTTGAACGAAGTGAAATCGGATGAGGCAAAGAAGCTATAGAAAATTATGAGAAATTCAAACAAAGCATTTTTTTGCCCCACCCTGCCCTCCCCAAAGGAGAGGGAAAGTCACGTTCATGTCTAAAGTACTTCTCCTTCTCCTCGATAGGAGAAGGTCGGGATGAGGTCGAAAAAGAAGTTTCCCAAAAATCAAAAACTTCCGAAGTTTTGGAAACTTCGGAAGTTTGAATAACCCGAGTCGAGTTGAAAGTTATTTCAATTAATCCTGAAAATCCACCGCAGATTTCAAGAATCTTTTTGCCCAGCTTTCATATTGAATATACAAAGTCTCGATGATATTGTCTTTCTGCATGATGTAGTTTTTCTCACCGTCTTTGGCCAGGCGCAGGTAAACGTTAGTTCCATCCAGGATGTTTATGCCGATTTCAACATCAGGATTTGCCAGCCTGGATTCATATAGAGCAAATTCGTTATCTTTGAACTTGGAAGAATTAATCAGTTTCAGAGCGCTGAAAATCTGGCGCAAACTGGCATTTTCATTATCAATGCTGAAAGAGTTTTTACCGTCATCAAACATCCAGAGTGAATCGCTGCGGGTGATCTCAAAACCTTCATCTCCATGCAGGATCGAGATTTTTTCGATGGAAGCTTCCTCGATCTTGGCCACGGTTTTTTCGCGCCAGGTTTGCAGATCAGGTTTCAGATAATACGCAACGTTTTCACCCAAGCGGTAAACTTTGTTGCTGTTTTCATTGCGAACCGGAGTATTGGATTCGCCTTTCATTTTGCCGAAAAAGGCGGCTGCAAGAACTTTTCCATTAGCATCATAGAGTTTCATCATAGTTGCCAGGCTGTCGGTAAGTTCATATTTTTGCAGGGAATCGTTGGATTCAGAAACAGGCAGGCTGGAAGTTTCCGACTTTAAAACTCTCTTAAAGAAATTCTCTACCCGGATCTGGTCTGCTGTGTATTCCAGTGGTTTTTCAATCATCCAGGTATCGTTGACTTTTGCCATCAACAGGGTATCTTTCACGGTGGATAGCTCGATCCTGGCAATTTTCATTGAATCAACATCGAAGAAATTGATGATCTTCTCAGTTTTGTTATTCGTTTTGATAATAATGAAAATAGCGATCAAAACGATCAGGATAACGATATATTTTCTATTTGATTTATTCATAAAGCTCTCCTAAAAATTTTCTTCTTTGCAGTTCCTGCCGATAGCGGATAATTCCCAGCAGGATGAGCAGAATGGAAGGCAGCAGAATATTCAGCCAGCGCACGACTTTCTTTGCTCCGCTGCTGATTTCTTTGAGCGGTTTGTAGTCCACTTCGCGTGATCTTATCTCGATAAGCGCACTTTCCGAAACCATATAATCCACTGCATTCATGGTGAATTCCAGGTTGCCCTGGGCACCTGCTCCGGCTCCGTCTTTGATGAAATCTGAATCGGTGACAAGCAGGATGCGGGAATTTGAACTTGCAGTGAGAGCATCAGCTTTTCCCATTCCGGAGTTAAAATAACTGGTGAGAGGTCCAGTGTATATTCCGCCAACGATATACGGTCCGTCCAGGAACATGCCCTTCAGATTTTTGTTCATGTATTTATCCAGTGAGATATCAAGTTGCGGAAATTGAACCAATCCGCTGTTGTGGGAAGTATAAAGCAGCGGTTCGAAATGAAGATTTCCTGTCTTTGTAGTATCGATCTGAGAAGCAAAAATTAGCTGCATCTGCTCAATGTTCTTCACAATTACATTGTCTTTGTTCACATTGTGAATGATCGGCAGGAAGGGATAACTGACGGGAGTACTCATACGGAATAAACCTCTTTGCTGCTGAAGGTTAACCTGTCCGCAATCGGCATCGGTGATCAGGTCAACTTTGAGATTAATTCCGTAATGTGCCAGCATATCGAAAAGATTGGATTTGATCGGTTCAGCTTTCTGGTTTTGAATATCGGCAAAAACCCGATCCTGGAACATGATCACATTACCGTCCTGCATCAAGAATTGATCCAGGTTGAAAAGCTGCATCTGCGAAAGAGAATCTTCAATGCCGGTAAAAATAAGAGCTTCCACGTTTTCCAGTGGTTCGTTCAAATCTGTCACACTCAGTTCATAACTATCGGAGATCATATCGCGGATCGATTGATGAACGCTCTTTGCCTGTTGATAGCCCTGCATCTGGGGTGGAATTTCCGGTTCCAAAGTGAATAAAGCCACTTTCTTTAAACCGGCAGAAGTGATCTTCTTGATAGTTTTAGTGATATCATATTCCAAGCCGCGAGTATTCTGAATGAGCGGAATGGATTCGGTTTGGCCTTGATAGAGAAAAGCCAGTCCCATATAAACTTCCCTGATCTCCAGTTTATCATTTTCCGCCACGCGCATCGAAGCGGGGTAGATCTGATTTTTCTGAGCTTCTGCTTTCAGTTCTTCTTCATCTGCCGGATCGATGAATTCGAACCTGAGTTTTCCTTTGGAATAGGCTTGATATTCCGAAAGTTTGTCTTGAACAATTCTTCTGGTATCGGCATATTCACCGGGCAGGTTTTTGGAAAAATAGGCTTTCACAACCATCCGGTCTTCCAGGTTTCGCACTGCATCTTTACTGGAATGTGACAAAGCGTAGATTTTTCCTTTTGTCAGGTCGAGTCTGCCAAAAATCGAAACTGAAACAAGATTCAGGAAAATAATGATCACAACAAAAATAATCGTATTAATTATTACATTATTCTTTCTCATCATAACCTCCTATTTCCATTTCCTGGTTTCTAAAAGCGTGATGGAAAGTCTGAGGAACAAAGCCGTTCCGCTGATAAAATAGATCAGGTTTCTGGTATCTATCACTCCTCGTGAAATATTATCAAAATGATAGCCGCTGCTGATATACTGGAAAAATCCTGCCAGGAAGGGAGGAATGAAAAAAAGCGAGTATTGGATGATGAACAGGAAAAACACGATGAAGAAACTGATGATGAAAGCCACGATGGGATTATTGCTGATACTGGATGTGAAAAGTCCGATCGAACTGTATAATGCGCCTAATAAAATCAATCCGATGTAACCGCAGAAAATGGCGCCGTAATCGATATTGGTGCCCAGCAGCATGATCGTTATGAGATGGATCAGTGTGAAGAGAAGTCCGATACCGATCAAGCAGAGAGAAGCCCAGAATTTTCCCATGATGATCTGCGTTTCGTTGATCGGAAAAGTAGCCATCGTTTCCAAGGTGCCGGTACTTTTTTCACGCGAGATCAGGTTCATCGTCACAGCCGGAATAAAGAAAAGATAGATGATCGGTACAATGCCGAACAGGCTTCTCAAATCTGATGTGTTACTGAGGAAAAGCGGACTGGCGAAGAACCAACCGCCCAGCAGTAGAAAGATCACCAGCACAATATAAGCAGCTGGGGAAGCGAAATAACCTTTCAGTTCTTTGGCAGCGATTATTTTGGCTAAGTTCATTTTCGGCCTCCTTCCACGATGGTCAGATTGCGGAATACATGTTCCAGACTCACATTCTCACGGTGCATTTCCAGAAGTGTCCATTTTTTCTTCTTCACATAATTGAATATTTCTGCTCTGCGGTCTGCTGTCGCGTCGAATTCCAGTTCAACCTGCACATATTCGCCTTTTAGCTTGGCTGATAGAACAGAAATATTTGTGAGAGCAGCAGCCATTTCCTGGATTTCTTCAGGTGTAGCGGTAAGCTCCAGATTCACTTTCATTCTGTTCTGGAAGCTGGATTGAAGTTGTTCAGCAGAGCCGTCGGCCACGACTTTTCCTTTGTTGATGATGATGATACGATCGCAGACTGCCTGAACTTCCTGCAAAATATGACTGCAGAGGATCAGAGTTTTTTCCTTGCCCAGTTCGATGATCAATTCCCGAATTTCAGCGATTTGATTCGGATCGAGACCGGAGGTCGGTTCATCCAGAATCAAAATTTTTGGATCGTGCAAAATTGCCTGTGCCAGGCCAACACGCTGTTTGTAGCCTTTGGAAAGCGTGTTGATCGACTTGCTCACGATTCCATGCAATCCGCATTTGTCGCTCACTTCTTTCAAACGCTGCTTGAAGTTTAGCACTCCCCGGATTTCTGCTGTAAATTTTAGATAATCATAGACGGTCATTTCAGTGTAAAGCGGATTGTGTTCCGGAAGATAACCAATCATTTTTTTGATTTCAATAGGATTATCCAACACATTAAGATCACCAACCGAAATATTCCCTTTAGTTGGAGTCAGAAAACAGGTTATCATACGGATCGTTGTAGTTTTACCTGCTCCGTTTGGTCCCAGAAAACCCAGGATTTCACCTTCATTGATCTCAAAATTAAGATGATCAACTGCCCGTAGATTTCCATAATCTTTCACAAGATCAGTTAGTTGAATCATACTTTCTCTCCTTTGCCTTTATTTTTTACAACGTAATTTGTTTCAGAAAGGTACGTTTTTTTTGTCAAGGACTTAAAGCGCTAAAACGTTCTAACTGCTAAGAATGAGACAAGATAATCTATGTTTTTATTATATAAAAAAAATGCTTTTCATTCAAAATGCTATCGGACAGCAAATCATTTAATGATTGACGAAAAACCTATTAAAAAAGTTTTTCGTTTTCAAATATAAGGAGTTTTGTAGTATGAAGCTAATGATAAAATTAATTCCATTTTTACTATTTTCAGCAATTTTGGGAATAATTTTAAGTTGTACCGATAGTCTTGATAAAACCACATCGATTGACGATGTCGTTCGCATTGAATATTCGGATTGTCTTGGCTTGAGTTGTCTGGAATGCCTAACTCGTTTTCAATGTCCGGCCAATGCTATCAAAACTGATGAAAGAACCTTAATTAATTATATCGATACCGATCTGTGCGTGCAATGTATGGAATGCACAAATATTTTTGAATGCCCGCAAGATGCCTTCCGCACTCAACCCGATCTTATTCCGCCTGCACCGGTAAACGGTTTGCAGGGTATTTCGCTGCAGCCGGAAGAGCTTTATATCGATTTTGTTGCTACAGGAGACGATTCTACCGATACGGAAGGTGCAAGAGCTTTTGCATACTTGTTGACTCTAACCGATGAAAATAATGAAATAATCCCGATAAATTTCGTTCCGCCGGTTCCTTTCAATATTGGTGTACATGAATACTGGGAACCAATCGACAGCTTACCGGGCGGAGAAAATATTACGATTCACATCATTGCACTCGATGAAGCTGGAAATGCTTCACCGGAAGCTATTGCCCAGGTTTTGATCATGGATTATCCTGATGAAACTGCTCCTGCCTCGATTTCCGATCTGGAAGCAGTTGCCGTGACGGAAGAATCGATCACAATCCGGTGGACAGCCGTGGGTGATGATGGTTTGGTTGGAACGGCAACAGCTTATATCATTAAAATTCACACAGCAATGATAACTGAATCTAATTGGGTGACATTACCCGAATATCCCAATTTCCTGATTCCATCAGAAGCCGGACAGCCGGAAGAATTTACTATTAATGGCCTGCTGGATGGAACGAACTACTTTATTGCAATGAAAACGGTTGATGAAGTCGGAAATATTTCCGGACTTTCTAATGTGGCAAGTGCGACGACTACTGCAATGATCGACATCATTCCTCCGGCAGAGATCAGCGATTTACAGATCGAAGCAAATACGATCAGCCCGGATGCTTTTACCATCAATTGGACAGCAGTTGGTGATAATGGAATATTAAGAACAGCTTCGTATTACGTTGTAAAAATTCATACCGGGATTATCGATGAGACAAACTGGGACAGCATCGCCGATTACGGCCAAAATCTCATTCCTGCTCCTGCCGGAACATCCGAAACTCTTACCATAACAGGATTGAACCTGCTCACGGAATATTTTGCCGCCATCAAAGCAGTTGATGAAGCCGACAACGTTTCCGACATTTCCAATGTTGTATCTGCCACGACAACTGCCTTGCCTGATACCACGCCTCCCGCCACGATCACCGATCTGGCGGTAGAACCAACAGAAACTGAAATTGAACTCACCTGGACAGCTCCCGGCGATGATGGAATGGTTGGGACCGCCCATCATTACGAAATCAGAATGTCTGATGCAGAAATCACGGAAACTAATTGGGATGCTGCGGAGATCCTGCCCGGACCACCCTGGCCGCTGCTGGCAGGTTCACCTCAGGATTACACCGTGAATGGTTTGGTAAATAACCAGACTTATTATTTTGCGATCAAAGCTTTTGATGATAATAGCAATGTATCTGAAGTTTCAAATTCACCTTCCGGTATGTTGCTCAATGATCTAATTCCACCAGCTGATATTACGAATCTGGCAGTTACTACAGGTTATGCAGTCAATCTTACGACGATAAAAATCCATTGGACAGCACCCGGAGATAATGGCAATGAGGGAACCTGTGATCATTACGAAGTAAGATATTCGTTCCAACCTATAAATGCAGCAAACTGGGAAAGTGCAACCCTGTTCAATAATCCTCCGGCTCCTTTGACGGCAGGGACCTACCAATTTTGCAGCGTGACAGGTTTGAATTCTGCCACGATCTATTATTTTGCCGTTAAAGCTTTTGATGAAGTGGGAAACTCAAATAATGCTTCCAATTCCCCGGCTGGAAAGCTGGTATATCAGATAAACACTGGACCATGCCATAACTGCAATAATCAGTGTATATTAGATTGCACAAGTGGAGCAATCCAGCAGGGACCGGGTTATAAATTTATAAATCCTGATTTTTGTACAGCCTGCGGTGACTGTAATTGTCCCTGGAACTTGATTTATCCAGCCATTGTAGCCTACTGATGAAATCCTGAGAGGAAAAATAGATGAAGAAAAAATATATTTTTATGATAGGAATATTCGTTATTCTCACTGCGCTGCTCTCTATTTCCCAAAGCAGAATTTTCGTGGAAACGAATTCCTGCGTAGGCTGCGGAGACTGTGTCGATGTTTGTCCGGTGGATGCCATACAAATCGTGGACGGCAAATCTGTGATCGATGCTGAGAAATGCATTTTATGTGAAATCTGCATCCACAGTTGCACCTACGATGCCATCAGGAAAAATAAGTAATGAAATTCACCAAGAAAATTATCCCTTGGCTTTTTCTTTTTGGAATTTTGCTCTATATCGGCTGTGATAAAGTTAACAATCCTCAATACAATATCGATGACACTTCCTGCAATGAGTGCGGTAGATGCATCCAGATCTGTCCGGTAGATGCGATCGAATTTGGACCGAACAGCAAAGCTGTGATCGATCAAACCAAATGCAACCAGTGTGGCAGATGCATCACGATTTGTCCGAAAGATGCGATTTATTAGGAGAATGAAATGAAAAAAATATTTATTATTCTCCTGCTTACTACTTTTGGGATCGGACAATTTTCAGCGTTGACAAACTGGTCGCAACTATCCCTGAATTATTTTTCCACCACTGCTAAAGATAATATCGATATCGTGACCGGTGCATCTCAGAATGCGAACAACATCAATACCAAAGGCAAATTCGGCGTGCAGTATCAGCATGAAGTTACCGGCGAAATAAATGATAAAATTTCCTTCGATGTGAAAGAAGACGTTTTCTATTCCGATAAAAGCCATGAACAGCGTAATTCGTTTTTAGTTAACGATTTGAGGGTAAAAATATTTTACCAAACTGAATTTACCTATTTTAAATTCCAATTCAACAATCGCTATTATGATTCCGGAGAAACCAATTTCCTGAATCTGCCGGGCGTGGAACAAGGCACACAGCAGCAAACGGCTAATAATGCGATTCTGCATTATAAACACGATGTGGGGAAATTGAATTTTAATATTTACACAAGCTTCCGTGATCTGGAATATAAATATATCGTTCTTTCCAAAATTGAAGACAGCAAGGATGAAGAGGAGGAAGGAAACAGAGCTAAATCCGCCAGTGATTACGATATATATTCGCTTGGGAAAATAACCTTCAACATTTCTGATGCCTTTCGCATTTTCTCTCGAACCTACCTTAAAAATGATCTGAATAAAAGCTCCGAATTGGACGAAACTGAATTGGGTGGTGGAGTGGAATTTGAAAAACGTTTGGATTTCTTCAATTCCATTTTCTCTCGCTTTTCTTATTATAATCTCGATTCTAAAGCTATCGGTGATTTGTTCACCCACAATTTGCTGACGGAAATTCGCTACACCAAGCGATTCTTGTTTCCTTTAGCGGGCTTTGTTTCTTATAAAAACCGTTCGGTTTATGATGATACCCAATCTAAACTTCTGCGTGTTTCCAACCTGGTTCGCGTATATTTAAAATACAGCTATCAAACGCAGAACATTTTAGATTCGTACGTTTTGGCTGGAATTAAATACAATCCGGAAAATAATGGAAATATGGTCTTTGGTGAATTTAATCAATTCCTGTTGAATGATCTTTATCTTACAGCCGGAGTAAAATTTGCGCCTGAATTATTTACGCTTTATTCAGGAAAATTGGAGTATTATTTTTCCTCCCTCAAATCGATCTGGCTGAAAACCGAGTACACAGATTTCAACAATAAATCCGGGCAGAATATCATTTCGCTGGGTTCCACTCTCATTTTTTAACAGGATTTTATGTTACAAATTTTAGCCAAAGGCTTTTCGCTTGGTCTCACTCTGGGCACAACTTGCCTGGTCACCTGCACACCGATCTATCTACCGTATCTCATTTCCGAAGACCGCAAGATCAGTAAAAGTGTGCTCACTGTTCTGGAGATTTCAGCGGGAAGATTTTTTTCTTATCTCGCTTTTGGGACCATTGCCGGCTACACCGGTTCTCAGATCAGTTCTATCAATCGAGAATTATTCACGGCAATCGCTTATATCTTGTTGTCTATCTATCTGGTGCTTTCGGCAGTTCGTACTCACAGAAACGAGAAAAAATGCAGCGTTCCCAAAATGGCGCGTCTCACCAAAAGTGCTTTCATTTTGGGAATTCTCACCGGCATCAATTTCTGCCCTTCCTTTTTGATAGCGCTTTCCAATGCCATCGATCTGGGTGGAGCTTTCGATGGTATGCTTCTTTTTTTCGGCTTCTTTTTGGGAACGTCACTCTATCTTTTTCCGCTGGCTTTCATCGGGCAGCTTTCCAAAGTGAAAAAAATGAAAGTGATAGCTCAAATCGCATCCATCCTGGTGGCAGCGTATTTCATTTATGACGGAGCTACCAAACTGCATCATTATTTCGAACACAAAAAATTGGAAGATGTTCCCGGCAGGATCGTGGAAGCTTTCCATCCCAATATTTCGCTCATAATTTTTTCCACCGATCATAATTTCGAGTATTTCTCAGCAGTTCGAGATTCGGCTGCATTTCGACATCCGTTGGCAGTACAGGCTTTTGTTTATAATGAAAGTATCATCGATACACTCAATTCGGAACAGTATGTTCTTCTCATCGATAGCGATCTTTTGAGTGACAAAAAGACGGAAAAGAAACTATACGGTTTTGATTATTTTTTCATTGAAAAGGATTATCCGATTTCGAAATTGATGAAGTTTTTAACGTTTTACTCATTTAAAACAAGCGATCACGTCCACTTTGAATTTAAAGTAGAACGGTCACCTTGAACGTTTAGAAAACCGCAAAGCCGCTAAGAACGCGAAACAACGCGAAGAAAAGAATACCATAAAGCTGATTTACGATTTACGATTTGAGATTTGAGATTTGAGATGTAAAACGGTCACCTTGAACGTTTAGAACTCTTCCTGCTGTACTTTTCTTACTCCATAGCAAAGTGAAAGATAAGGTGATCGTTTTTCTACGAAAAGCCGACACTTTGTCGCAATAGAAGGAACATAAGAAACCGCTGAAAGAATTAAGTTGGTTCAATCGTCCCGATTGGATTTTTCATTTTAAGGCTTTCGAGACGATAGCGAAACAATGTGGATTCTACGAGACGAGCAATCCAACAAATCGTTTGACAGCAATCTACCAAAAAGCAAAGTTCGCATCATTAAATTTAAAAAGGGGAAGAGAATGGCATTTAATGAGATTTTGACGCACATTATCAAGCGGCAAATTAGCTCTGCCCCCCCAGAAAAACCACGTAAAACAATATAAAGCAAAGCCTTATGAAGAAACAGCGATTCTCCGCAGAAGCAAAAAACACAGACTTCTATTCCAAATCGGGAAGTGTAAATTTCCTAAACTTGTCTCTGCGGTTAGTTCTTTGGATCGCAGAGAAAACAGGAATTCCATTATGTTTCCCGAGTAATTAGTTTTGTAAATTGAATTTTAAACCGGATTTTATGAAAAATAAAAGTCCTGAAAGATATAATAAGAGGAAAAGATGAAAAAGATATTTATGATTATCCTGCTTATGTTTTGCGTAAGTGTTGTGTTTGCCGATTGTGATATGATGGCTATGATTGCCAAAGAAGGAGAAACAATATCCGATATACCAGTGATTATGGGTGGATTTAATGATCCTATAGACTACTTCAATTTTATTCGAGAACGCTCAGGTAGTGAATACAATTCTCATGTAGGTACAACGAAAACTAACGATGATGGATATGGATTCATTTACTATGAAGAAAATAACTTCATAATTCCGTATAATCCAGATAACATTTTTGATCCCACAAATCAAGCCTGGTATCTGCATGGAGAAAGCGGTTATTATTATCATGGTACTACGTTGGATTTTACACCGAGTTATTATCTATATAACCGACCGTTGAATATTGCCGAATCAATGATCATGAATAATGCAAACTACTCCATTTATCCCAATTATACTACCATGCAGGACAATGATGATGCTGAAGCAGTTATTGTGTTTGGGCATGCACGACAGGGCATTCACGGAACCGGAAATCATCCGTTTAGGTTTGAATATAACAATAGAACTTATACACTTATGCATAACGGAGGATTAGACGATGATTTTATTGATGCGTTGGAAACTTATTTACCCACTTTAGAAAATGGCTACTGGTTTATTAATCATCCATCAAATTGGGTAAATGATCCACCACCAGAACCTGGTGAACTTCCTGGTGTACTTGTAGATACCGAGTTATTGTTTCATTATATCATGAGTTTCATTATTAGTAGCGGAGATGTGAATATTGGCATTCAACAGGCTTTGACACAGACTGATATAGGAGGTGTAAATATATTGGATAAAATTAAAGCACCTGATCAGGTATATGATAAAGAATTAGAATTAGATTCCTATATCAATGTAATCAATTTCATTTTATCGGATGGAGAAGCTTTATATGTTTTCCGAAATTCACCCGACAATGATTTATGGCATGATCTTTCCTATAAAGACAATGGAGATTTTTATTCAGTTAAAACTGTGAGTAATGAGACTGGTACGTATATTAGCCAAAATAATCTCATGAAGTTTACGCGTGATGAAGATCCGGTTGTGCTTTTTGATCTTGATTTTGAAATCAAGGAATTGAAAGAAAATGGCTATAACTGGATCTCTTTTCCATTCTTAGAACGAGATGAAACATCGAATGCTACCGATGACATAGTACCCTATCTTGATAATATGTATCCGTTTGGTGGTATAACTTATATTGATATGATTAACATATCTGGAACAGTATTAGATTGGGAAGAAGGTGATTGGAATCCTGAATTTTATCCTGTCCAAAGCACTCAAGCATTTAAGATTGATATCGATTCCAGTAATGATGAGTTCATATTACCAATGACCGGCAGCCGTTTAACAACTGATTATGTAATAGAAGACAATTTCTATATTCTCACGGATTATTGGCTGGGTTATTGGCTACCGGAAACGCAAAATATCGTAGATGCCTTTGGTGATCTTTGGTCTTATGTTGAAACTATAGAAGCCGAAGACTGGTATTATGACAAATGTAGTAATAACAGGGGAGTTGACCCAGTACCTGTTTCTTGGTCAACTACTGGCAAAAATTTAGAATATGGCAAAGGATATATCGTTACTTTTAATGATGATTTCACAGATTTCTATTGGACACCACCCAACCCTAGAACCATCACTCAGGGTTACGACGTGATTGAAACTACATATTTCACCTACAACGAAATGCCTTCTTATGAAGTAATCGACGTTTTGAATATACCGCCTAATGTTATTGAAATTGGTGTTTATCAGGATACAACCTGTGTAGGTGCAGTTGTCGTGCAAGATTCATGTGAACAGATACTGGTTTACAGTCAAACATCAAATCGGGAAGAGATTCCTTTCAGTTTTGAAGTTATCGCCGGAAGAAGTTTATTAACAAGTCCAGTTTTAAGTTATAATGTTTATAACGAAAATTCCGGAATTTTTGAACCAGGTACAGTAATTGCCGGTCGTCAAAAATCTTCAATCGTAATGTTCGGTAAAATAGGAGAACCGGAAGAAGAAAATTCTGTTCCAACATCAGATGATGTGCAACTTCATGGTAACTATCCGAATCCGTTTAATCCCGAAACGAACATCTCCTTCTCAATTCCAACTGATCAGGAACTTTCATTGAATATATATAACATGAAAGGTCAAAAAGTGAGAGAGCTTATTAGTGGTCAATTTGCCTCCGGCTCTCATTCTGTTGTCTGGGATGGAAAAGACGAAAATGGCAGACAAGTTAGTTCCGGTTTGTATTTCTACAAGCTAAAAACCGATGAAAAAGAAATTTCGAAGAAAATGTTACTTTTGAAATAATATCAAATGAACTCGACTCGGGTCAATTAGGACTTGAGTCGGGTTCAATATTTATATTCAGATTCTTCGACGATTGCCTAGGAAGAATCTCTCAGAAGACGATGTAGTCCCCCTTTGGAAGGGGGAATTTAAGGGGGTTTGGTGAGATCAATTATTATCCTTATATTCGTGTTAATTTGTGCCAATTCGTGGTTAAATGCCGTTACCTGGCACATCAAACAAGATGGCTCCGGCAACTTCACCACTATCCAAGAAGGTATCGATGCATCGGCAAATACTGATACAGTTCTGGTTTATCCCGGCACGTATTATGAAAATATAGATTATAACGGCAAAAGTATTATTGTTGGCAGTTTGAATTTAACAACCGGTGATGAACAATACATTTCCCAAACGATAATCGATGGAAATCAAAACGGTAGTTGTGTGAGAGTGATGTCAGAAGAAGACAGCACAACAACAATATATGGTTTTTCTATTACAAATGGTTCCGGAAATCCTGCGAATACCGGTCCCTATGGAGGAGGCGTATATATAAGAGATTCAGAAATGAATATTAAAAATTGTTTAATCAAAGATAATACTGCCGATTGTGGTGGTGGAATTTATATCCGAAACTCAAATTTATTTATAGAAGGCACTAAATTAACAAATAATCACGCTATTTCATATGGTGGAGCTATTTTTCTGATTAATAATTCAGAAATACAATTTGATAGTGAAAATTTATGTGATATATATTTGAATTATGCTTCAAAGGGGAATGATATTAATAAAGCTTCATCTTGCCCTGCAATGATAGTGAATGTAGATACATTTACAGTAGCCAGCAATTCACTTTATTTTATAAATTCAACTTCAAGTACCGGAGTACCTTTGAATGATGTAACCCTAAATGTAAATAATGCCAAGATCGAGCTAGTTTATTGCGATTTATATATTTCTGCTCTAGGAGATAATATGAACAGCGGTTTGACAGAAGATAATCCGCTGCAAACAGTTAATTATGCTTTAGTGCTTCTCAGCGGTGAGAGTAATGAAGTTTATACTGTCCACATAGCAAACGGAACATACTCTAACAGTTTAAACCAACAATGTTTTCCATTTAACATGCCGGGTAATGTTTCAATTATCGGTGAATCGATGCAAGGTGTAATTTGGGATGCAGAAGAGAGTTGTATGTTCATTAATGACATAAATGCAAAAGCAAATTATTATATTAAGAATATTAGCTTTATAAACGGAAAAGACACAAGCTTAGCTACCGCAATAAGAATAGATACTGATATTGTGCCAGAGCCATTAATTACCTTTGAAAATCTATATTTCACAACTTGCATTAGAGATAATAGTTATTTAATTTTCACATCGCAATTAGAGACAAAATTTATCAATATCACATCATATAATAACAATAGTGGTTTTCTACGCCTTCATAAATGTAATAGTATAAATCCAAAAGCAGAATTGGAAAACATTAGGATAATTAATAATCAAGAATTGATAGTTGTAGAACCACACGCATTTATTCAGTTAGTATTTGATGCTAATTTCAGCGGTCCGATGGATGTTATCATGAAAAACGTGGAATTAACAGGAAATGAACGATATACAAATGATCCTGACTTTCTAACTACTGCTGTTATGGTTATTGTAAATGGAATTGAACTTTATTTGATCAATTCAACTATTGGAAATAATATAGTTCCTCAGGGTGTTGAAGGTGGTGCAATTATAATTTCTGATTCGGATAGTCACATTAATATCTACAACTCTATTTTATATGGTGATAATCCTCATGAGATTTATATAGATAATTTTAATGATCCAAATCACTTTTCAAGCGTTAGTGTTTCTCATTCTTTAGTTGAAGGAGGAGCAGTTGGAATTCAAAATCCATATTCATTTAATCAGGTATATTGGTTAGAAGGCAATCTGAACGAAAATCCGCTCTGGTCAGGCACCGGAGATTATCCATACATGTTGCAAACCAGTTCGCTCTGCATCGATGCTGGCACATTAGATTTACCTCCAGGTATTGAATTACCCGAATTTGATTTAGCTGGTAATCCGCGTATTTATGGGGAAACTGTGGATATGGGAGCTTATGAGTGGCAGGGAGTCGGAGTCGAAGATAAAGAAGTTACTCACCTCTCACCTCTCACTACTCAACTCTCGAATTATCCCAATCCGTTCAATCCATCGACAACAATCAAACTGGAATTAGCAGAATCAGGAAAAATAGAACTGGCAATTTACAACATAAAAGGTCAGAAAGTGAAAACTCTTTTAGATTGCACCACAGTTCGCGGTACTTATGAGTGTGTGTGGAACGGCAAAGACGAACAGGGAAAATCTGTTTCGAGCGGTCAGTATGTAGTTAAACTTGAACTGGAAGGCAAAGAGACAGCGAAGAAAATTATGATGTTGAAATAACAACAAACTTCGGATTGTATTCGCACCTGAATATTGAAAAATTCAGATGCGGAGTCATCCGAATGTTAGATGAAATTTTATCAGTGGTAAAAATTAGTAAAATGATTCAACATTCCGAAGTGTTACCTTGATAATGGTTTTCAACACTCGGAAGACTCCGATGAATCGGAGACATTCAAAGGTTTGAATAGATTGTATGTGAAAGGAACTATTCCAAAACTCATTTCAGCAATTTGAAAGAATTTTTTGGCAAAGTACAATTTTAAAAATCCAACAATTTGAACATTCCAATAAAAAATTCAAAAAGTAGTTGACGAATATTTTCTGCTTTAATTTTTGAACTTATGAATGAAAAGTTCAAATGCAAAAAGGAGGAGATATGGCTCGCCGAGAAGAGATTTTAAGAGCAGCTCAAAATGCTTTCCTGAAATATGGAATAGAGAAAATTACACTCGATGACATCGCCCATGAATGCGGTATTCAGAAAACAGCCCTCTATTACTACTTCAAAAGCAAGGAAGAAATTATGACTGAAATGATCCTGTATAAAATCAATGAAATGCGAAATTCATTGTCGGAGGCTGTCGATCAAGTCGCAAGTGTTCAAGAAAAATTACGAAGCTACATGAAAAAGAAAATCAGCATAATGCAGGAAAACCTGCCGTATATGAAACTGCTGGAAAAGGAAGGGCTGCCTGCTAAAGTACAGGAATTTTTATTGGAACACAGAAAAAAACTGTTCGATACCGATTTCACTATTGTGAAAGATATTATCAAGCTGGGTATTCAAAATAAAAAAGTATCTTTTGAATTGAGCGATTCACTAGTGCTGATGATTCTGGGAGTAACCTATGGTTCATTTACCGGAAGATTTTTGGATAATATTAACTGGAATATCGATGATATGATCGATACTACCATAGAAGTAATATTTAAAGGAATAGAATAGAGGGGATTTTGAATGAAAAGAAATTCAATAATGATCTTAATGCTGTTTTTAACGTTGTCGCTGTGCGGGCAAATATCTTTGACCTTGCAGGAAAGTGTGGAAATGGCGAAACAGAACAACAAAGATTTGCAGAAAGCCAGAGAAGAAGTGGGCAAATACCGCCAGGAATATAATAATGTGCGAGGCAATCTGTTCCCTCAAATCACCCTTTCTGGCGGTTATCAATTCAAGCGTACAACCTTGCCGGAATCTGCCATTTCTGTGTTTCCCAGCCTGGTTTCTGAACTGGATAACACAGCAACAGTCAACGACAGTACAATCGCCGAATTCATCGATTATGGATTTGCAGCTTTCATTCCCAACAAAACTACCGATGAATATTCTCTGGCCGGAACGGTTTCACTGAGTCAGGTTATTTTTATGGGTGGAAAGCTGATCAACGGCATAAACATCGCCGGCAAACTCTATCATCTGCAGGAAAAGAAATATTTTCTCGATGAGCAAAATCTTATTTTTAATACGAAGGATTTGTATTATAAAACCAAATTAGCTGGTGAAGTTGCCGAAATCCAGGCGGAAGCCTTGGCTTTTGCCAATCTTTATTTCCAGCAGGTTTCGGATATGTTCCAGGAAGGTCTGGTGTCGGAATATGATCTGCTGCGAGCTGAACTGGAAGTGAAAAAGCTGGAACCGGAAATTT
The DNA here is from genome assembly GCA_030656075.1 of Candidatus Cloacimonadales bacterium. Lineage (GTDB taxonomy): Bacteria > Cloacimonadota > Cloacimonadia > Cloacimonadales > TCS61 > B137-G9. Next base: position 29,213 of record JAUSOT010000227.1, on the reverse strand, counting down.
TGGAAGCGGAGAAAAATGCCAAATTGGCTCTGGAGAGTTTTGCCAATCATTTGAACTTAGATGAAACAGATTTGCTTCTAATTGACGAGATTGAACTTCCCGAAATGAAAGTAGTCGTTCTGAATACAGCAATCGAAGAAGCTCAACGGAATCGCATGGAGATAGAACTTTCCCAAATTGGCGTTGATGTGAACAAAGTGCTGCTGCGTTATGAGAAAGGTAATTTCCTGCCCAATATCGGCATCAGCGCCGAATACACATATTTTGGAACGGATGAAGAGAAGATCGAAAGCAACGATTGGGGAAATTATTACCAGGTTGGCATCGGTTTTTCCATGCCGCTGTTCACCGGATTTTCCAATTCTTCCAAGATCAAAAAAGCCCGGCATTCACTGAAACAATCAGAGCTGGATCATCGAAGTTTGCAGGAAATGATCGAACTGGATGTGCGCAATTCTTATCTGCAATTGCAGGCTGATCTGGAAAAAGTTAACGTTCAAACCAGGAACGTGGAATTGGCTACCAAAGGCTTGGAAATTGCCAATGCCCGTTATGAAAATCAGGTGTCCAATCAGTTGGAAGTGATCGATGCTCAATTGCAGTTTAAAGCAGCCAAACTCAGTTTTATGAATGCCAATTATGCTGCGGCGATTTCTTATGAAAAATTGCAGAAAGCAATGGGCAGGGAATTGTGAAATTATGTCTTTGCGAGTTTTCTTTCTTGCTAAAACGAACGAAGCAATGACAATTAAATAAAATAAACCTAAACGGAGATAAAAATGAAATCTAAATTATTGATCCTATTAGTATTAGCATTAATACTTTTCCTGGGATGCGCTAAGCAGGAAAAAGCCGAATCTAGAAATATGGAGCAAATCCACGCTGAAGAAGGAATTCCCGTAAAAGTGATCGTGATGCAACCGCAGGAATTTGCCGTAGAACTGCCCTTCACAGCAACAGTTTCCGGCTTGCGTCAGTCGGCAGCAGCTGCCATGATCGGTGGTAGAATTGAAAAAGTCCTCGTGAAAGTGGGTGATTACATGATGAAAGATCAGGTGATGTTTGAATTCCCGGAAGATGCACCGGCTGGTCAGCTTACACAGGCTCAATCTGCCTATGAATTGGCCGAAGCAACTTACAACAGAATGAAAAATCTTTTTGCCAAAGGCGGCATTTCCAAACAGGATCTGGAAGGTGTGGAAATGCAATACAAAGTTTCAGCAGCTAATCTCGATGCAGTTCAGCAAATGCTGAAAGTTCGTGCGCCTATCGAAGGCTATGTTACATCGATAAATGTGCGTGAAACCGACGGTGTTCATGCCGAAGATGTGCTGGCTTTTGTTTCACAAACCAAACAGATGAAAGCTCGCATCTGGGCTGCCGAAGATGAAGTGTGTCTGATAGGTTCAGGACAAAAAGCCACCGTTACCTGGAATAATACTACCTTGATGGGTAAAGTTTCGGAAGTGGCTATTTCCATGGATCGTGAACATAATGCTTTTGGTGTGGAGTTGATTTTTGATAATGCGAAAAATCTCTGCAAATCAGGAGTGATCGGTGATGTCCGCATTCTTACTTATACAAATGAAACCGCGCTTCTGGTACCGCGTAAAAACGTGATGAATGACGAAAAGGGAGTTTTCGTTTATGTGGTGGAAGGTGATATCGCTGCCAAACGCTATATTAAAGTCGGTCATAAAAACAGTAATTTTGAGATACTAGAAGGTTTGAACTCTGGCGATAGAGTAATTTCTGAAGGTCTGAATCTGGTTTATGAGAACGCAAAAGTGAAAGTAGTAGCAGATAGCAATTAGCCCTTTGCGCTATGCTCTTTGCAGATTTATTAAATTAATAAGTGATAAATAACTGTCATGGTGAGCGGAGTCGAACCATTGAGGAATTATACGATCCTGCGACTACGCTCAGGATGACAAAGTAAATACTCTTGGAGATATAAATGTTTTTATCAAAAGTATCTATAAACAGACCGGTGATGATCTCGATGGTGCTGGCCGTATTCATCGTTTTTGGGGCAATGGCCTATTTCAGCCTGTCGCTGAATTTGATGCCTGATGCCGATATTCCTTACGTCACCATCCAAACCATCTATGCCGGAGCCGGACCAAACGAAGTGGAAACGCTCATCACCAAAGAATTGGAGGATGCGGTATCCACAATTAGCAAAATCGATTATATCGAATCGTATTCCATGGACAATGTATCGATCGTTCTCATCGCTTTTGAGTTGGGAAAAGATATCGACGTGGCTGTAGCAGAAGTTAAGCAGAAGATCGATGCGATAAATCGCAACCTTCCTAATGATGCCGACAATCCCAGTGTAGATAAAGTGGATTTCACAGCTTTCCCGATCATGGAACTCATTCTCACAGGTAATATTGATGGACGTGAACTCTACGAAATTGCTGATAAACAATTAAAAGACCGGCTATCACAGATCGAAGGCGTGGCCACAGTTGCTATCACCGGCGGTCAGCAGCGGGAAATTCAGGTTACATTGGATGACCGGGTTGTATATCAGAATATGATCTCGCTTCCGCAACTTACTCAGATCCTTTCAGCGCATAATATGAACATGCCCGGCGGTCAATTTCAGCAAAAAGATCAAGAATATTCTGTGCGTTTGGAAGGTGAATTGTCCTCCGTTGAGCAACTTAACCAATTGGATATTCCCACAGCTTTTGGAACGAAAAAACTACGCCAGATCGCCAACGTGAACGACAGCGGCGAAGAAGTGCGTAAGCGTTCAATCTTCTTTAATAACGAGAATAAACTGCGGAAGGAAAATGTGGTGCAGCTTTCCATCGTGAAGACTTCCAACGGAAATCCTGTGAGCGTAGCCGAAACTGTGCGTAAGGAAGTTGCTATGTTGCAGAGGACTCTGCCTGCCGGAACCGAGCTTTCTATCGTGAGCGACGATTCGGATTTCATCAAAAGTTCAGTTTCCGACACCCTGAATAATGTGTTCCTCGGCATTCTGTTCACAGGCATCGTGCTGTTGTTCTTCCTGCATGATCTGCGTGCGACCATCATTGTGGCGATTGCCATGCCAACTTCGATCATTTCCACCTTTATGCTGATGCAGTGGGCAGGATTCAGCTTAAATATTTTATCGCTGATGGGGTTATCAACGTCGGTGGGAATTCTCGTCACAAATTCGGTGGTGGTGCTGGAAAACATTTTCCGGCATAAAGAAATGGGACATAGCAGACGAGTTGCCGCCGATCAGGGAACTGCTGAAACCGCAGTGGCAGTTTTGGCTTCCACCCTCACCAATATTGTTGTTTTTCTCCCTTTGGCGATGATGAACACAATGGTCGGACAGTTCCTGAAAGAATTTGCTCTCACAGTTACTTTTGCCACAGTTTTCTCATTGATAATCTCATTCACGCTCACACCTATGCTGGCTTCCATCCTGATTCCTGAAAAACAGAAAAAGAATAAAATTGGGGAAGCAGCAGAACGCATGTTCCATCACTGGGAAGCCACGTATCGCAAAATTCTGGCTTTTATTCTGCATGACAAAGGTAGAGCGATCGTCGTTTCCATCCTGGCTTTTATGCTATTTGTTGGAACGATGGCAATATTTGCCCCAAAATTGGGATTTGAACTCTTCCCAAGCTCGGATGAAGGGAAAATCAAGCTTGATTATGAATTACCAGTGGGTTACAATCTGGAACAGACTGCCGATATGTATCGTAAGATAGAAGAAATCGTTACAAAGCATAAAGAAGTGAAACAAATTCTGGTTTCTCTGGGAAGTCAGGGACGTATCGACGAAGGAGTGAATCTTGCTTCGATGACAGTGACGCTGGTTGATTTGAAAGCACGTGACATTTCCACAGATGAATTGGTAAGCATCTTGATAGAAGAGCTTTCGAGCCTTCCCAATGCCAGGATCAAAGTTTCTCCTCAATCCTCGATGGGAGGTGGCGATTCACCGGTGGAATTTTACCTGCAAGGCTCCGATCTGGAAACGTTGAGTGAACTTACGGCTCAATTCCTCGATGAGGCAAAGCAGGTGAAAGGACTTATTAACTTTGACAGTAATTTAAAAGCTGGTAAACCCGAAATCACTTTAGTTCCCTATCGAGATAAACTTGCGGCATCCGGGCTTACCATCTATGATTTGGCGCTTACCTTACGTGCTTCTGTGCAGGGCATGAATGCTACTGCATATCGGGAAGGCGGAGAAGAATATAATATTGTGATTTCTCTAGAAGATGACGATGTAGATTCACCGGAAGAGATCAAGAACATTCCGGTTATTGGCCCGATGGGCGCTTTCCGAATTTCGCAACTTGCTGAAGTTGTATTTACCAGCAGTGCCACCAAGATCGTGCATCGCGATAAGATCAAGGCGGCACAGTTTACCGGAGATATTGCAACCGGCGCGGTGCTGGGAAATGTTGTTAATGAGCTCAGAGCATTGCAGGAACAAACTGATCTGCCCGACGGTTTCACTTTCAATTGGGGTGGAACCAGTGAAATGATGGAAGAGAATAACCGAGAAATGGCCAAAGCTTTCATGATCGCCATTTTACTTACCTACATGCTGCTCGCTGCTATTTTGGAAAGTTTCACCAAACCTTTGCTAATTCTGATGACCATGCCGTTGGCCCTGATTGGAGTTATAATTATTCTTTATATCACTCATTTGAATCTCGGAATGATCGTGATGATGGGGATTATCATGCTGCTGGGAATCGTGGTGAATGCCGCGATTTTGATCATGGATTACACTCAACAATTACGTGAGCAGGGCAAGACAACCAGGGAAGCTTTACTGGAAGCAAGCCCAACGAAACTCAAACCAATCCTGATGAGTGCGGTTGCCATTATTTTTGGAATGCTGCCGATGGCTCTGGGCATCGGAGATGCTGGAGCAGAAATGCGTCAACCACTTGGTATAGTTAGTATTGGCGGGATCATCGTTTCTACTTTTATGACACTTTATGTGATTCCGGCAATGTATTTGATTACTACCAAACGCAACGTGAAACACGTAGAAAAAGTATAAATTTTAACGACCTCATCCCTAACCCTTCTCCTATCGGGGAGAAGGGTGCTTTAATCTCGTTCCCAAAGCCCTCTTTGGGAACGGGATTTTTTCGCAAAACTCCAGTTTTGCTTAAAGCAAGCTGGCAGAGTTGAAGGAGATTTTTCAAACTTCCGAAGTTTTCGAAACTTCGGAAGTTTAACTTTCACATTTTCCGCTTGACGTTAGTAACATTCTCAAAATCAATCAAATTAAAAATTTATGAGGTACAAAAATGGATAGAATCGAACTGCTGAAGAAACTGACATTAACTCCCGGAATTTCCGGTCATGAACATAGAATAGCGAAAATAATGCAGGACGAATTGGGAAGTATCTCCACTTTTTCCAAAGATAATATGGGTTCCTGCACTTTCGAACTGAAAGGAAGCAGCGAAAAACCCAAGATCATGCTTGTGGCGCACATGGATGAGATCGGTTTCATAGTAGCAGATATTCTGCCGAGTGGATTTATCAAAATGCAAAATATCGGCGGCTGGAATCCCAATACACTACTTTCTTCTCCTGTGGAAATTATCAATTCAAAAGGTGAAAAATATCCGGGTATTATCGGAGCAGTTCCTGTGCATTTCCTCAAAAACAGGGAAGATTCCAAACCGGAGATCGACAGCATGTTTGTGGATATCGGTGCTGATTCCAAAGAAGAAGTTGAAAATGATTTCGGCATCCATCTCGGTGATGAGATCGTACCAATTCCGCATTTTCATTATGATGAAAAGAAACGCAAAATGATGAGCAAGGCTTTCGATGACCGCGCTGGTGTGGCGGCAGTTATCGAGATTGGTAGAATTACTGCAGAAATGGAACATCCGAACACGGTTTATTGCGTGGGAAGTGTTCAGGAAGAAGTTGGTACGCGCGGCGCACAAACTCTGGCAAATTACACCGATGCAGATGTGTGCATTGTGTTGGAAGGCGCTCCGGCAGATGATATTCCGGGCATTCCTTTCACTTCCCAAACCGGAGTAAGCAAGGGTGCTCATGTACGTGTATTTGATCCTACCATGATCGTTAATCCTAAACTGAAAAATTTTGTAGCAGAACTGGCTGAGAAGAACGACATCAAAATCCAGTTAACCGTGCGTAAAGGCGGTGGAACCGATGGACGCCAGATGCATACAGCTCAGCGGGGAATTCCAACTATCGTTCTGGGTATTCCGGTGCGTTATGCCCACAGCCACAACTGCCTAATCAGTATGAATGATTTTTATGAGTTGATCAAATTACTGACAGCTGTCGTTCAGAATCTGGATGAGAAGAAGTTGGGAGAGATATTGGGGTGATATTGCTCATTCCCAACTTTCCAGTTGGGAATGCAATAACTTGCGAAGTTTCTACTTGGCAATGAAGCAGAAGCTTCATCAATTATTTCCTTCCAAACCAGAAGATTCGGAAGGAGAAAACGAAAGAAATGATCGTTGTACAATCGGATCGAGACGCTCCGGCAAAATATTTGGTTGACGGGGCTATTCAAACAAAAATCATTAAAACTCATTTACATCCAGTTAAAAACTTTAACAGTGTCTAAAAAATCGAGGGATGCGTAAATATTATTTTTCTTGACATTATCTTAGCTGATTATTCTTCATGCATCCGTATCCTTAGCAATAAGGAAAATATATAAAATTTTTGAAATCAAGAAGTTATTGATTGTTGGTTTAATTATTCAGAGGTTGGATTATTCTATTCATGAAATATTATTGAAGGATATTGCACATTATCATCTTATAAAGAATTGAAATCATAGAATTTAAGAAGATTTAAAATATATAGAGTGAGGATATTGAAAGCAATGAAAAAAAAGCTTATTATAAAAATAGTCATTATTGTCTTATTCGTATTAATGATTTTAGGCTGCTCTAAGAAATGCAGTACTGAACCGGAAGTAGTTGAGGAAAGATGGAAACGGGTTGAATCTTTTGGTGAAACAGCAATGACAGGAATTTATCTTAATAGTAACAAAACAAGATTAGTTGTTACAACAACAGATGAATTTGGATTAATTCTACAAGATGAAGTGGAACCTGCAATAGTGACTTCTCTGGAAATTCATATAGATGAAAACTCTCTTGAATACATTCCTTATTTTGACGATGATTACAATTTCTATTGTGATGAGTTTGGACAAATTATGTATGTAGGTGATAATTCAAATGGAGAATTAGTTGGGACTGTACCAATAACATCTCTTGTAGATGATATACATCTACCTGCAAAATTTGCACCATCAAATTGTATGACAATGTCTCAGCATATTGAGTCTAATAATAATGGATTATATATGATTTCAATTGGGCAATCAAGTAGTTACAATAATCTAAGAGATGATAGATTACATTTTGGTAGATTTGAAACCAATGATGACTCACTTTCATTTATTCGAGAAATGATTATTGAATCTTATGAAAGTTTAACAAGTTCAGAATTTATTTATAGTAATTTTTACTACAACAATCATTTTTGGCAGTATAGAAATGCAATTCTTGAACCACCAATGACTGTTGTAAATGAAAGTTCATATTTTACTCAGTATTTAACTTTTTATCCATCAATTCGTTACGCTTTTGATTATAACGGATATACCATTGGTGTATTTGATCTACCTCTAAAGCGTTCCTATGATGGTGGATTTACTTGGGAAGATTGGATGATGTTAAATGCTGGGTGGGATCATGTTGAAATACAGGAAAGACATGTTTTCTTTTACTCACATAATCTGGCTTCAATAAATTTTGAAACAATGGAAATTGAAAATTATGACAGAGGTGAACTTGATGGTCATAGCATTATTGGTATGGCTGAATTTGGGAGTAAAGTTTTTGCTGCAACAGTGGATGGTCTATTTTATTGTAATGTAGAAGATTTTTTTGTTTTGAAACCCGAAAGTTCAAGAGATAGTAAGGATGATTTTGAACTTAATATAATCTCATATTAAGGGAATGTGAGTTATGATGTTACTATCGATATCTGGTGGTCATTAATTATTATATCAGGAATAATAAATATGGCATATGAATAATGAAAAATTGAGGAAATGAGAGTTGATTGGTACCAATCCTGGCAAGTTTTGGTCTTTTTTCAAGCCCCCACATCCTCAGAAATAAATATAACTAATAAATTTCTGAGGGCAAATAAAAACTCATTTTCTCTACAAAAAGGAGAAAAATTATGAATCGATTACTATTTGTAATTGCGCTGTTAATTTTTACGGCAACTGCATTTTGTGATGTTTGGTACTACAATCCGGATCCGACACTAAATCAGGGAGATTGGAGAGCAGAATCCTATCATTATTATGATTGGGAAATTTACAATACTGAAGAAAATATTGGATCACCATTCTATCAATCAAATCAAGCACATCTTAATGCAATTAATTTAGGTGCTGACTCTGATTTTCAACCAGAAGATGGTTGGTGTCTTTATGGTGCAGATTTTGGTTTTGGAGTTCTTGAAGGTGGATTTCCTATGTTTGCTTTATATAACAAATACACAGGCACAATGAGAGTTTTTATGTATAAGACTATAAATGCACCAGACAATTATTCCTATGTTGCATTGGAAACTTTGTATAATGGAAATTCAACTTTATTTTCTTTGGGAGAAGAAAGTATTGATGGTGGAATGAAAGCATTAGACAAGAGAGATGACTTAGGAGATTGTTCTTTCGTTACCGTCAACGAAATGACGACATCGTATAATCATTGGTATTATATCGATTTTAATGTTATGTATGATCCAATCACTCGAGTAGGAGATCCGAGTATATTTATTAAATTTTATGGTAGTAATGTGTCTACAATTGATTTGACAGCAGATTTTTTTGCTCAGATATCAGCTCCAAATGTAGGTGGGTCTTCGAGTATTATCGATATGGGACAATCTATATATTCACATTACAAAGACGGCGAGAAACTTGGACAACAAGTTCAGTCTTTTTTAGATGGTCAGTATGTAAACGTTACATCGGTAGTAATAAATCCAGTAAACGAACTTTTGAGCATACTTACAACAGCTAATGTTGTAGGTTCAATATTTGCAGGAGCTAATGCTTTATATGGTCTATACGATTTTATGACAGCTAATGGAAGTGATTCTAATGTGGCCACTTCAATGAATATTAGCGGTGATATAACCGGTACAATGGAAACAATAAACAATTTCAAAACGACAGATATTTTTGAAAGTTTTGGTGGTAGAACATTATCCTCAAATTATAATGAAACATTAGGAGTCTTCAATCTTGAACAAACACCAGACATGGAATATGGTACGGTAATGTATGGTTCGCATATTGGTGCTCACACTTATCGATTATCATCAAATGCACTTAATTATATTATAAATCCTAATTGTGGTATTCAAGATACCCCAATAAATCTTGAAGTTGCTCTGGAATTTGAAGTCTCATTTATCAACGGACAATGGAGCTGGATTGAAGAGGCAACAGGTTACACATTTGAAGAAATTGTTGAAATGGGTTGCTATAACGAAATTTCAACTACTTGGCTTGATAATGGGTTTAGAAAGAAATATAGAACAGCATTTATTCCAGCAGAAGATTTTGCGGGTCTTTCATTTACGATACCATTCCATGATTACAATGTAGCAATAAAGGTGAAATCAATACTTGAACGGGACGATCAACCTTCTGATAATATATTATTTATGGCTGATTTTGCTGTAAATGTTGATGATATAGGCAATGTATCATCATTCTTCGATTTTCTTCCAGAACAACAAGTAATAACCATCTGTGAAAATACAACAATATCAAATGAAACAGTCAACGTTAATAATCTATCAAACATTCAATATGGTTCTGTTTTACATTATGAAAATTGCACTATAAATATTGACCAAGCCGGGCATGGATTTCATGTTTATGATGGTCAATTGCTTCTATCAAACTGTGTGGTCTATATTGGTTCTGGTGAAGTTCTTAAAGCTACAGGTGAATATGCTGAAATCTTAATTGAATCGGACAGCGAGATTCACATAAGTGAAGGATTACTTGAACTTTCTCAAGGCTCACATCTAACTGTAGATAATTCGAAAGTCTTTCTTTTTTATGGAAGCTCCTTTATATTATCAGGTGCTAGTTTAGCCGAATTCAATAACAGTAGTTGGTTAAAAACATTAGGAGCAAGCCAGATTATTGGTAATACTTCAAGTTATTATTATGATCCTGCTACAGGTTATTCAGGTCCAAATCCTCCTCAATATGGAGGTGGTGATATATATATCCCAGGGGATCGCATAATTATAGATTACAGTACGATTGACTTTAGCGAAGATACAACTGTAAATAGCAGTAGTGATGAAAAATGGGATGGACTTTATTTCCAGAATTGCAGTCAAGTCAGTGGACCAAATGGGTTTAATAGTTTTTTACGTGGAGATATTTCAGATATTAGATATATATCAATTGAGGAGAATAGTTCATTACTTATTGATTATACTAATATTCATAATATCAGTCAAATGAAGATACATAACAATTCTTGGGTTCGATTTAATCATTCTGAATATCATCATAATGAAAATGGTATATATTCTGAAGAAAGTTTTTTCTCTCTTTATAGTTCATCAATATCTAATAATGGTTCAAATGGGCTAACGGTATACAATTCGACGGAACCAATGCGAATGTTGTTCTCAGATATCTTACAAAATGAAGGTATTGGGTTAGATATACACAATTGTAACTTTACAGTACAGGCTAGTAATATTAGTGTGAACGAAGGATTTGGATATGTAAACTTGGGAAATATTCAAAATCTTGTTATGTATGAGTCCGAAATAATGGATAATCAACTAGCAGAGATTATTGCTTTGGCTGATTATTTTCCTATGTTTATGCCATATATGTCGTCAACTCCTTATGTTTTTGATGGAGAAATATCAAGTACAGATTTCCTGGACTTGTATCTGTTAATGGCACTTGGTACTGTGAATGGAGAAATAGATTGTACTAATCTCATAATTGATACTTCTAATGAAGATCGATTCTATCCCAGTTTTGGTGTATTTAACTTCGATACACCATCTGTAATACAAGCTAACGTTTTGTACCGAATAGGTATGCAGTATATTGAACACGAAGAATATGAAAATGCTTTTAATGCAATGAAACAAATTGTGAATGAGTATCCAGATTCATATGCTGCGAAAAATGCTCTTGCCTGGTTACCTTATCTGAATAGAGCAATAAATGGTGACCCTGAAGAATTACTCACTTTTCTAGAAGATATTGAAAATGAAAATCTAAATAATCCTATAATCGAAGCTAAAGCAATATTAGCAATTTCAAATGAAGATTATGAAGAAGCAATTTCATTATATGAGCAAATAATAAATAACCCACCAAATGATTACAAACAATTAATTGCTGAACTTGATGAAGCATTTTGTTATTATCAGATGGTAACATCTGGAGAGCGAAATCTTCCGGAAAAATGTAAAAGAAAACCAAACAACTTTGCAGAATACTCTCAAATCAAAGATGAAATTCAAACACAATTGTTCTACGGGAATGAGAATTCTAATCAAGAAAATGGTATCTTAACAGTACCAGAACTTAAAAATAATTATCCTAACCCATTCAATCCTGAAACAACAATATCATTCTCAATTCCAGATGAAAGTAAAGTTAATCTCTTTGTTTACAACATAAAGGGTCAGAAAGTGAAAACATTAACTGATGATATCTATGAAAAAGGCAATCATTCTGTTATCTGGAAAGGAGACGATGAATCAGGAAAATCTGTTAGTTCAGGTGTGTATTTCTATAAACTGTCTGTTAATGGAAAATCACAATCCGTTAAGAAGTGTCTTTTATTGAAATAGTCATATTAGCCAGCTTGGGATTCTATCTCAAGCTGGTTTTCATCTACCGTGAAATTAATCTCTCCCTCACAATCTCAAATCGATTAGTTTCAAAGCGATCAATTTTGTAAACATGTTCCAGCAGATCAAAAATACTGGCACCAACAACGGTTTTGGTTACGTTAAGTTTGGTTCCGTCCCAACTAATTTCTTTAACAAGCTGTTTCAAATCACTGGTTTTTTCTTTACCTTTGCGCTCTCGGGTGAAAAGAAATTCTGATACTTGCTGGAATTCGGCAGTTGCTTCTTGGAATTTGTCATGATATTCTGCTGGTGGGATTACCGTAACTTCCTCGAATTTGTAATAAGCCATGGCTCGCATTGCTTTATCTGGCAACAGTACAATATCTTTCAGTTGCAGAGCTTTAGGCATGGATTTATTTAGCTTATCAAAAAGCATTTCCGTATCGGCAAATTCCTTAAGCACGAAATCGAAATATTCGTTGTTTCCCTGCACACCGAGGGAGAGCGGCGGGCCAAAACTGACCAGCGGATGCACATTGAAACCCTGAGAATAAGAGAAAGGAATATCTGTGGCGCGAAATACATTGTATATCATGCGTACCAGATCGAGGTTAGTCACGTAACTCATCTTGCCCATTTTGCTGAAAAAAGCCCGGTAATGGAGGTTGGGACGGTTGTCGTTAATATTTTCCCTCAGTATCATTGGAGTTGGTGTTATTGGCTGGGAATATTGGGGTTGAACTTCATCGGAACAAAGTCCGCAACCGGTGCAGTTGCCATCCCGGCAATCTGTTGTAACGGCTTCCTCGTGTGCTTTTTGCGATTCCAGTTTCAGGAATTTTTGGGAAATTCCCAGTTCGATATCCTGCCAGATGAGTTCAGATTCAAGTGGAATCGCTTTGGTGTAATCTTCCCAATTCAAATCAATTTCTTCCGCAGCTTTTTGCCATTTACTGAAATCAAAACATTCATTCCAGCCATCATAGAAAGCGCTGTTTTTGTAAGCTTTTAAAATGAGTTCTCCCACTTTTTCATCACCTCGTCCAATCACACATTCCAATAGCGAAGAATCAACTTCATGATATTTTATTTTTATGAATATATATTTTGTAAAAGCATTTTTGATCCATCTTGCTTTGCGGAGCAGTTCGTCTTTATCTCCCATTTCTACCCATTGGAAGGGTGTGAATGGTTTGGGAACAAAGGGAGAAATCGTCACGTTTATCTGCAGTCTTTTGCCGGAAAGTTTTATAATTTTGTAGATCAGATCGATGATAGCCTGGATGTCTTCGTCCGTCTCGAAGGGCAAACCGATCATAAAGTAGAACTTTATGAGCTGCCAGCCGTTTTTGAGTGCAATAACCACACTGCTCAAAATCTCTGCTTCGGTCAGGTTTTTATTGATGATATTGCGTAGTCGCTGGCTGCCTGCTTCCGGTGCCACCGTTAAGCCGGTTTGCCGCATGGCATTCATCAGCACGGTCAGTTCATCATCGATGCTGTCCACCCGCAGCGAGGGCAACGACAGACTGGCTTTTTCCATCCGATTATAGATTTCCTGCAAAAGCGGTTTGATGCAGCTGTAATCACTGGAAGAAAGCGAAGTGAGTGCAGCTTCATGCCAACCGTAACGGTTCACTTCCTGAATCAGATTATCAGCAAGTTTTTGAGCATCACGTTCACGCACCGGGCGGTAGAAATATCCGGCAAAACAGAATCGACAACCGCGTGAGCAACCACGCATGATCTCACTCACATAACGGTAATGTGTCGGCTGCACCCAGGGCACGATCTGGTTTGTATGCATTTTCTCAGCATTATCAAAATCCATGAATTTGCGGGCTTTGATTTTGGTTCCGGTTTTATGAAGCGAAGGAACAAAAATACCTTCGATCTTTTGCAGAGCGGCTAATTTTTCTTTTCGAGATTTAGATTTATTCTGTTTTAAACAATCCTTGATTTCCAAAATCGCTTCTTCACCGTCACCGATGAGAAAGGCATCGAAGAATTGCGACAGCGGAATCGGATTGGCAGCGCAGGGACCGCCGCCCAGAATGATCGGATCAGTTTCTGTACGATCTTTGGAATTCAAAGGAATCTGAGCCAGATCGAGCAGGTAGAGAATGTTTGTGAAAGTGAGTTCGCTTTGCAATGTGAAGCCGATCACATCAAAAACTTTGAGGGCAATTGATGATTCGATTCCAAACAGGGGAATATTTTCCTTCCTGATAAGATCGCCGAAATCGGGCCAGGGACAATAAACCCGATCTGCCACTGCATCTGCTTCTTTATTCAAAATGGAGTACAAAATCTTCAAACCCAAATGTGAAAAACCAACTTCGTAAACATCTGGAAAAGCCAGGCAGAAATTAATGGTTTCTTTCGAAACTTCCTTATTGTAACTATTCAGTTCCTGGTTGATGTAACGAGCTGGTTTGAGAACGGAGGGAAGAAGATGGGTGAAGTTTATTTTTTGGAAATTCATTTTAACCCTTCTCCGGCTGAAGCCGTATCTCCCCTTGACAGGGGAGAATTTCAATTAATTTCTCTGAATTGGAATTTTGTGAAATATATTTCTTTTCTATCATTTTTACTTCATATTTTCTTTAACATCATAGTCTCAAGTGGGATCGAGGGATTAGATAATTCAATTTCTCTGACTTTGATAATATTGGCTAAATCTTTCTCAATTTCAGGAAAATGATTCAAAACAGCAACATTTGTAAATCTGACTACTTGAATGTTATATGAGTTCAAGATATTTGTTCGCTCCTCATCTCGTGCAATTTGATAATTATGATATTCTCCATCAATCTCAATAGCCATAAGAAGTTTTGAACAATAAAAATCTACTATAAACTGTAATAGTGGTTTTTGCCTTGTGAATTTGTAGCCAAGAAGCTGATTTTTTCTCAGAAGCTTTTCCCAAAGATATCTTTCTGCATGTGTTGGCTTTTTCCTGTATTCTCTTGCTTTTTCAACTAATTCCAAATTATAGGGAATCACTTCTTTCATTAATCCTTCTATGGCTAAAGCCGTATCATCTATTTACAGGGGAGTGTCTTAAATGAATTCTTCGGATATAACCTCTTTAAAATATCTTTCTTTTCTTTATTATTTCTTTCATATTTTCTTACATTTCCCCCTGTTAAGGGGGACCGAGGGGGTTTGGTTATTCTATTCATTAATTTCCAATTTTTAAATAAGTTGAGATTCTTCATGAGAAGTTTTGGAAAGAATTCCTCAGAAAGACAACTTTTCTTATTTATATTTTTGTATCCTTCGATAATTCTGATATTAGTCAGAAACTCAGGATGACAGACCAATTTTTACTTTTCGTAATTCAGTGGACTTTCTTTATCTTTGAAAAGCAACTCATTCAAATAATCAGTTGTGTCCTGCAAAGCATCAGAATTTAGTGATTTTGGTTCTTCCTGAATATTTTCCTGCCGGAGTTTTTTCAAGGTCGAAGTTGTGTCTGGCGCTATGACAGTTCGATTTACTTCCACTTTGTTATCCAGCCTGGTGAAAGGCGGCCAGGTGATGATGTCATTTTTGTAGAGATAGATTACCAGGCTGGTGAGAATGATGATGACAACCAAGAGCAGAATAAAAGCAAAGAAATTTTGGTGGAGGATGATCTTCTTTGGCTGGATGGATTTATCGTGCGAAATATGGATCGGTTTCTGGCTGAATTTTTCATTGAATAATTCCAGTATCTTCACCTGATCGGCATCCAAAAACCTGGCATAGTTAACGATCATTGCTTTGGCATAACCCAATCCGCCCAGATTCGTGAAGATGTCATTTTCGATGTCATTCAGCAGACGAACCTTGATGCGGGTCGCTTCGGAAATTTGTTCCAAACTCAGTTTTTTATGTTTTCGAACCGATTTTAAATAGGCGCCGATACTCTCTATTAAAGCTACGTTTTCCATAATCGAATCCTCATATTCTCTTCGTATTTCGTAATTACTTCAAATTATTGATCAATATAAGTCCGGCACAAATCCCGGCTGCATCATAAGCGATATCGTGCCAGCTCCATTCCGATTTGACTATATATTTATCGCTGACTTCTTTACTGATTCCCAGCAATGCCGTGAAATTCACCGACAAGATCAGGCTGTTATCTCGACCGGCTTGCAAAATGTCTCTGCTCATGCCAAAGTTCCAGTACGTCAGGAAAGCACTGGTTGTGAAATGAGCTACTTTATCTCTTCCCAGCCAGGGATTTTCGGCAGGAAGGCAGGAAATAAAACTCAATAAAAGTATAATAATTATAAATTTCATCTGATTAAAATCCTTTTTTCTTTAACCCCTCTCCTCTGCACTAAAATTTTTGATTTAAGTGCAGAGTATCTCCCCTTAACAAGGGAGTAATTAGGATTTATTCCTCTCCCCCTAAATAGGGGGATAAAAGGGGTTGATAGAATTTTTTTCATATTTCTATCGAACCAGAAAAAACATAACTTACTTTGCCGGAAAGGAAAATATCTTGGCCACTGAATTCAGCTTTTATGTGTCCGCCCGGCACGATCACATCGATTTTATTATCCAAAAATCCAAGTTGAATTCCAGCAAAAACAGAAGCTCCCGTACCTGTTCCGCAAGCCAGAGTTTCGCCGCTGCCGCGTTCCCAGAAACGCAGTTCCGCTTCCCGGCGGGAACGGATGCGAACAAAATCCACATTTATGCCGTCAGGGAAAAGTGTTTCATTTTGAATTCTTGGTCCCGCTGTTCGGGCTATTTCAACTGGTAATTCATCGACAAAAGTGACGAAATGCTCATTGCCGATATTTACCAGATAACCGGGAAAACCATTGACTACAAGCTGATTTTCCTGCTTAAAAAAAGGTGTTCCCAGGTTCACTTTCACTTCATCACCGGCTTCGTTCAAAACAAAACATTTCTTCAAACCGGAAGCTGTTTCTATGAGAAAATCCTTTTTACCAGTTTGCTGAAAAAGATAGGAAGTAACGCAGCGCAAAGCTGAACCGCACATTTTTCCTTCCGAACCATCAGCATTGAATATGGTCATTTTTCCATCAAAACCGTTCTGCTTTTCGATGAGAACTATCCCATCTCCGCCGATGCTGAAGTGCCTATCCGCAAGGATACAGGACAGCTTGGAATAATTTATATCCGGCGGATTCGACTTTAAAAAATCAAAGTAAATATAATCGTTACCCTGAGCATGCATTTTAAAGAAATTGAGTTTCATTTTATTTAAAAAATCCTTTTTCCTTATTCTCCCCCTGCAAAGGGGGAAATAAAAGGGGGTTGAAATAATTTTTTCATCATTTTTTTTCACCTGCTATTTCTGAAAAAATATCTGAGAAGTTGTAAAATCCCTTTTTATCGCATATCCAACGAGCTGCCAGCAATGCACCGATCGCCAGCCCTGTCCTGTTGCGAACCGTATGTTTCAATTCGATCGTATCTGCTTCAGAATCAAACCCGATGAGATGGGTTCCCGGAATGCTTCCGGCTCGAAGGCTGGCAAAGTGAAATTCGTCCTTTTCGATCTGACGATCCAGTTTATCGAAAACCGCTGTATTCTTGAGATCGGTATTTTTTATTACGATGTCGCTGAGGATTTTGGCGGTTCCGGAAGGACTGTCTTTTTTTAAATTATGATGACATTCCAAACCAAAGACATCGTAACCTTTAATCGGATTCATCAGCTTGGTTGCTTCATCAACTATTTTGTAGAATAGGTTCATTCCCAAAGAAAAGTTTGAGCCGTAAACCAACCCGGTTTGCTGCGCTTCAACGAGTTTTTTTGCATCTTCCAATTTATCAAACCAGCCGGTAGTGCCCACCACAATATTCTTTTTTAAATTCACCATTTTTTTAATATTTTCATAAGCTGCACCGGGTGCGGTGAATTCAATGCCGACATCTGCCGTTCGGAGAAATTCGGAACTATCTGAATCTAAATCTATGATTGAAACAACTTCAAAATCATATTGCGGGGCAAGTTGTTCGATCATTTTGCCCATCTGTCCGTAACCAATTATTGCAAGTTTCTTCATCTGTTTACACCTCTCTGCCTAACAGCATCTCCCCATAACAAGGGAGAAATTCTCGTTACAATGCTCCGCGTTGTAACGCAAGAATTTCTATTTCTGTGAGTGCAGACGAATGATCTCTTTCACCCAGAGAGCGCCTGTTTCCAATTCGGATATCTCGATGAATTCGTCCACAGAATGTACATTTTCCATACCGGTTCCGGCCACTGCCATTGTCAATCCATGCTGGTTGAAAATATTAACATCGCTGCCGCCGCCGCCCACTATTTTCGTGAATTTAATGCCAAGATTTTCAGCCGCCTTCTCGGCGATCTGAACTACGTCATCTTCGTCAGATAAAAGAAATGCCTGATATTCTTGGCTGATCTTAATATCAACCTTAGCCTGATAATCTCCGAGTTTGTATTTTTTCGCCGTATTTATGAAAGCATCAGTCATCTGTTCGGTGATTTTTTTCAGGCTTGCTTGATTGTGACTGCGAGCTTCTGCTTTCACCATGACTTCGTTGGGAATGATGTTCGTAGCCTTCCCACCCTGAATGATGCCAACATTGCAGGTTGTTTCAGCATCGATCCGGCCCATCGGCATGATCGAAATAGCTTCCGCAGCAATTTTGATGGCGTTTATCCCTTTTTCCGGAGCAACACCGGCATGAGATTCTTTGCCTATAACGGTAAATTTCAGGCTGTTTTGAGCTGGAGCGCCAACTGCAATACTGCCAACAACATGGCTGTCCAGAGCGTAGCCGATCCTGGATTTGATCATGGCATAATCCAGGTGTTTTGCACCCAGCAATCCTGTCTCTTCGGCGATCGTGAACAGAACTTCGATCGGTGCATGCTTTTCTCCGGAATCCAGAAGGCCTTTGATGCCACAGATGATCTCGGCAATTCCCGATTTATCATCGGAACCAAGGATCGTGGTACCATCCGAAAAAATCTTGCCGTCTCTGATTTGCGGTTTGATACCAATACCCGGTTGGACCGTGTCCATGTGAGCGCAGAAAAGGATAGGTTCTTTTTTTATATTACCCGGAAAATAGCCGTAAAGATTACCAATATCTCCACCAGCTTTAGCGTTAGCATTGTCAAATTTGACTTGTGCTCCCAATTCCCGCAGGTCTTTCGCCAGCTTCTGCGCGACTGCATTCTCATGTTGTGTTTCACTGTCTATCTTCACTAAATCAATGAAATATTCAATAATCGATTTTATCATAAAAAATCCCTAAATTTTTTTGTTTAAACTTGTTTACAGGTGCTTTTCTGTCAACCGGAAAAATTTCATAGACAAAATCGCAGCAAACCGCATTTTTGATGCGTCCTGGCAGTTTAGGAAAGAAATTAGTGAAAAAATCATCCGGGATAGGAGGATGGGTGGTAAGATTTATTTGGATCTGTTTAATTGGATTTGTAATTGGATGCGGAGTGAATGTACAATATACTACCAAGGGGAAATCAACACGGGAAGTACATAAGAAATTTACGACGGAAGAAGGTGAATTTAGCACCCAGGAACAACCGGAAAATGTCTCTTACATGGTTACTTCCTATTATGGAAAAAAATTTCACGGCAAGCCTACATCCAATGGCGAAACATTTGATATGAACGAGCTTACCGGCGCTCACAAAACCTTGCCGTTTGGAACGAGATTGCGTGTGACAAACGAAGATAATAGTAAATCGGTAGTTATCCGCATCAATGACCGTGGACCTTTTGTGAAGGGAAGAGAACTCGATATTTCTTATGCTGCTGCTCAGGAGATCGGATTGATTGCCTATGGCGTGAAAAAGCTGAAAGTGGAGATTTTACCGAATGAATAAATATCTGCAATTCAGCCCGGAAGTGGCTTATGCTATAAATAACAGGTTGCCTATTGTTGCCCTGGAATCGACGATAATCTCACACGGAATGCCCTATCCGCAAAATCTGAAAGTAGCAGAAAAACTGGAAAAAATTGCTCGTGAAATGGGAGTTGTGCCTGCTACGATCTGCTTGATGGATGGTAAGATCAAAGTTGGATTGGAGAAAGACGATCTAAAAATTCTGGCCAAAGCCAAAAATGTGGCAAAGGTTTCCAGCCGGGATATTGGTAGAATTTTAGCAACCGGAAAAACAGGAGCAACCACTGTTGCTGCAACGATGAAAGCTGCAGCCTGGGCAGGCATAAAAGTGTTTGCCACAGGTGGTATTGGCGGAGTACATCGCGAGGCGGAAAATACTTTCGATATATCCAATGATCTGATCGAACTTTCCCGCAATCCCGTAATAGTTGTTTCTGCCGGTGCAAAAGCTATCCTTGATCTGTCGAAAACTCTGGAATACCTGGAAACCTTCGGAGTGCCGGTTTTTGGCTATAAAACTGATGATTTCCCGGCTTTTTATTCGGCTGAAAGCAGCCTGAAAGTAGATCGGGTCGATTCGGTTAAAGAAATCGCTGAGATTTATAAAATCAATCGTGAATTGAAGTTGGAATGTGGTGTTCTAATTGCAAACCCAATACCTAAAAAAGATGAAATCCCCTTTTCTGAAATGGATGAATATATCCAATCTGCCCTGAAGAAAGCCAATAAATTGAATATCTCGGGGCGTGATTTGACACCGTTTTTGCTCAAAGAAATTGTGGAGATAACCAAAGGCAAGTCGTTGGAAACGAATATAAAACTGGTAGAGAATAATGTGAAACTTGCTTGCGAGATTGCTAAAGAACTTTGAAGTAAATATTTGCCACAGACTTTCACTGACTAAACACAGACGTTTAATATTAATTCTTATTTATCGTTGCATATTTCCAGTTATGTAACGAGTTAGCAATCCAATTTCAACTCAAACTCATGATTCGATGTATTTGTTCTAATTACAGTTCCACCATTCTTTTCCCACAAATGGATTGAAGAGAGATTTGTTGAATTAATACTCCCGTAAATTCGGGTGATTCCCATTTGGCTTATATGTGCAAGCATTTGAGTGAAAGCTTCAGAACCGTATCCTAAACCTCGGAATTGTGATCCAATCCAATAACCAAGTCTTGCTGATTTCTTTTCTTTATTGATTCTACTCAGTGTCATCAAACCAATTAATTTGTCATCCAATCGAACACAAAACATCTCAGCTGAATGTGATTTATTCCATTCTTTATAATCAATTTTAACTTTGAAAGCTGAAGGAGAGGATTTTTCATCAAAACCTAATTCTTTCTGGAGTATTGCATCAGAAGCTATTAACTTTGAAGTTACTTTGTAATCTTTTTCTTTCAAGTTCTGTATAACCAAATTTCTCATGTAGTTAGTACGTCCTCACATTATTGTTGCATAGCTCCTGCTATGCAATTAACAATTTCGCAGTTCCTGTTGCCAATAAATCAATAGTTTGTAGCTGGAGCTACAAAATAATGGGTCACATAGCGGGAGCTATGTGACGAGATGACATTTTTTTTTCATTTTGACTTAAATCTCTTTGTTCGTTTAGTTCGTTGCTAAAACTATTTTTTCACCCACAAATCCAGCAACTGATCTTTCTTCTTCAGAATTTCAGCAAGAATTTCAAAATCGATAGTCTGTTCACTATCACAAATCGTCGTATCGGGATCGAAATGAGTTTCGATCAAGAGTCCATCCGCTCCGGCAGCCATGGCAGCCCAGCTGAGCGATTTGATCATTTCTCGCCTTCCTGAACTGTGTGACGGATCGACAATAATTGGAAGATTACTCAAGCTCTTCACGGCTGGAATGGCAGAAATATCCAGAGTATGACGGGTGAAATTTTCAAAGGTTCTGATGCCTCGTTCACACAATATCACATTTGGATTTCCGGCTTCCAGGATATGTTCCGCAGCCAAAAGCCATTCTTCAATGGTGCTGCTCATACCTCGCTTCAAAATTATTGGATTCTCAATTTTACCCAATTTCCAGAGTAACCGGTAGTTTTGCATATTGCGCGTTCCTACCTGCAGGATGTCCACGTGTTTGCTCATCAATTCCACATCTTCTGCTGCTACCACTTCTGAAACAGAGATCATTCCGGTTTCATCTGCGACTTTTTTCAGATATTCCAACCCTTCCTGTCCCAAACCCTGAAAATTATAGGGTGAAGTGCGCATTTTATAAGCTCCGCCACGGAAGAAGTTGACTCCAATCTTTTTCAGTCTGGAAGCAATATTCAAAAGGTCTTCGTAATTTTCAATCGTACAGGGTCCGGCGATGAAAACGAAATTATCCCGCCCTATTTTCCGGCCTTTGATCTCGATCTCGATCGGCTTGCTTTGCTGATGTTTTAAATCTCGCATTTATTTACCTGTATCAACCATCAAATTACGCAGGAACCCGGAACTTTTATATAAAAGCCCGAACTGCATACCAAAATCACTGATCACGCAATCATCTGCCTGGAATTTCTTTAATATCTCGTGAACGATCATCGTGCCGGTGGCGATAATGTCTGCCCGGTTGCGGTCGAAAGGCATCAGATAAGCAATTTCATCATCGGTCAACGAACGGAATTCATCCAGCATAAATCTGATTTCAGTTTCAGTTAGATGGCTTTTATGAACTTTTTCTCCGTCGTAATTTATCATATGTACTTTATAGGCAGCCAGACTGGTCACAGTACCACCGACTCCGACTAAAGTAAAATCGATTAGCTCCGGAATGTGCAAAGTTTCCAGAATTTTATTTGTCTTTTCAAACTTAGCGTTGAAATCATTTCCAAAAGCATCGTCCAATCGGCGAATTCCCAGAGGCAGACTTTGAGATGAAATGATCTTTCCGGCTTTGATGAAGTTGAATTCGGTGCTGCCGCCACCCACATCAAATGTGATAATATTTGAATATTCAGGAAAAGCATGCAAGCTGGCGATTCCGCTTAATTCTGCTTCCAGTTCTCCGGAAATGATATTGTATTTTACTCCGAACCTGCTCAGCAGCCAGTCGCTGAGTTCGTTGATATTTTTGGCATCTCGCGAGCAGCTTGTTCCTAAAATAATTATATTATTTGTGAACATTCCGGCAAATTTGATATTATCCGCCAGGATAGATTTGGTTCGTTTGAGAGCAGCGTAGGAAATTTTTCCATCCTGCATTTTTTTACCCATGGCAGAAATATTTGCAGTTCTATGAAGAGGCATAATTTTTCCATCCTGCAGGTCTGCGATCAGAAATAAAACGTTATTCGTTCCGACATCCAAAATTGCATATTTCATGAGTTTTCACTCTCTATTGCGTATTTCATATTTTCCTCGGAATTTTTATTTTTCCAATAATATAATTTTTTCTGCCTGCAGTCCTTTGCCTTCCACATCTTTAAGTTCAAATTCAAAAACCATTTCGCGATTGGGAAGTCTGTTCAAGTCTAAATTTTCCGGGAATTGTGAGTTGTGAGCAAAGGCGGTTTGATAGGCAGATTCGCTTTTGCGTGAATCGGTGATCCAGAGGCCGCCAACCACATCCTTCATGAAGCGCAGGAATCCATATCCTTTTTCGTGATTATAGGAATAGCACACTCCCCTTGCGATCTTTTTGCCGTTCGTCACATCATGCATTTCGATGGGAGAAAGATCAGGAACAAGATAACCGGAAGTGAAAACGTCAGCTTCATTTTTCAGATCGTTCGAAACATTATTGAAAGCCAGCACTTCTACCCGGCAGCCTCTGTTTTGCAAGGCTCGAACTACCTGCACGAAATCTCCGTCTCCGCTGACGAGTAGTACATAATCCAAACGTTCCGACTGCATCAATGCATCCACGGCCATATCCAGATCGGCATTGGATTTGCCATAGCGGTTTCCCTGTTCATCCGTATACCATTTCACCGTTTTCACGATAACTTTATAACCAAAGTCACGCAGGATAGAATGGAAACTTTTGGCTTTCTTTTTATATTCAAGGTTGAGTTGAGCGAGTTCCTCATCATAAGCCACATACGCATTCAAGCGAACTGCAACGCCATCATTGCGGCAGGCAAAAGCCCGCAGAACATCATATTGCATTCCATAACCGCCATTATGGGCGATATTGGAAACATCCACATAAATACCCACCCGTAAATACCCTGTTTTATCCATATATCCTCCGAGTAAGCTTTATCATCAAACTTACTTTTCCAATTCGATTTATAAGATAAGAGACTTTCATCAATTCTCAATCTTAAAATTAAAAAATCTTTTATTTCTACAGTTTGGATTCCAAGCCAAAGTGGATAATTCCGTCAAGAGGATTTCTCAATTCATTATCCTGGTAGCTGAATGCGTAATCGATTCCGAGCATTCCCAACCGAGTTTCGATCTTGATTCCGACTCCGAAGCCAAAGAGTTTGCCAAATTTATTTTCTAGGTTTTTCACATAACCATGATCCGCAAAAACATAGATGCGGGAATTCCGGTTTAAAAGGTAACGAAGTTCCAGATTTGTCCAGCTAACCTGATAGCCGGAAAATTGGTTTTCAACAAAGCCGCGCAGGTTTTTATTGCCGCCCAGATCGAAGGTTTCAAACTCAGTAAGTTTTTTATTCTCGATCAAATTTAGATTGAAGAGAGCTGCCAATACTACTCTATTGCGCAGTTTTAGAAATTTATACCACTTCAGTTCTACAGCTTGTTTGGACACACCGGTTTCATCTGCTTTGCTGAAAATTGTGTAATATTTCACTGAGTATTCATTGCCTTTGGTTGGATTTCTGTAAAAATCCAAACCTGAAAAATTCCAGAAAACACCCAGTTTTTGGAAAGCTGTATTTTCCACGATTTTCGGCCGTCTGCTGCCGGGATAGATATTTTCCATTTCCCAGTAAACACCGTATCTGCTGGTTAGATCGTACCAATAGATCTCGGTTTTGAAATTGGTTTTGATATAGGTGGAATCTACTTCTTCCCGACTTAAAGAAATATCGGCTGAAACAGGAAATCGGTCCAATCCCGATTCATGATAACCCAATGCGATTGAACTTTGAGCGGATGAAGTTCTTTGCCAGGTGAGGGAAAGTGATCGATCAGTTCCATATAAATTTAGAAATTCCACGTTCAGAAATCCGGTAAATCGCCGGCTCTTTGTCTGGGAATTGTCAAAACCGACTATCCCTGAGATCAAGCTCATGCGGTCTTCTTCGATATCGAAAAGCAGTTGTTTTGAGTTTAAGGGAATGATATCGCATTTTTTTATATAAGTTTTTTTTCGCAGATTATCAGCAGCTTGTTCCAAAATTTCGGGTGTATAATACTCGGCTTTTCTCAGTTGAGAAATCTTCAGGATCGTAGCAGCTTTGGTCACGGTATTTCCCCGAAAACGGAATTCGCCGAATTCGCAGAAATTTCCTTCCTGTACGTTCAGATAGGCATACAAAACAGCTTCCGAGAAAACCAGGCTGTCCAGGGAAACTGCTGCAAAAAGAAAGCCGTTGTCGGCATAATATTCCAGAATATTCTGCATCACAAAGTTAAGGTTCGGCAGATCAATGTTTTCAGTTTGTATATCCTGTTTGATTTTTTCCGATGAAATATAACGATTTCCGTTCAGTTCAATTTGCGAGATCAGCAGGTTCTTTTCTTCTTCGATTTGGAAGATGACATCGATCTCGGTGGGGCTGTTGGTGATCAGTTGCGGATATTGCACCTTTATATTCCAGAAGCCCCGTTTTTTGTAGAGATCGGAAATACGATTTGCATCTTGATTCAAAACTTCCTGGTTGAATGGATTACCGGTGCGGGAAATGATGGTTTTTTGGAGTTGAACATCTGAGATGAGATAATTACCTTCGAAACTGATCTCGCCGATAATGAGCTGCGCAAAACAACAGCTGCTCATAAAAGCAAAAAATAATAATAATAATCTACGACTCGACATCTGTGGTTATCAAACTGATCAGCTCATCCAGAAGTTGAGATTCCGGCACTTTTTTCACAATCTCGCCATGCTTGAAAAGTAAGCCTTCTTTCTTGCCGCCGGCGATGCCGTAATCTGCTTCGCGTGCTTCTCCCGGACCGTTCACAATGCAGCCCATCACTGCCACGGTGATGTTCAAATGAGCAAATCTCTCTAATTTTTTTTCTGTTTCACCGGCTAATGTGATCAAGTCGATTTCGGTGCGGCCGCAAGTGGGGCAGGAGATGATTTCCAAACCTTTTCGGAGGCGAAGTGATTGTAGAATCTGCCTGGCAACCGGGATTTCTCTGGTTGGATCGGAAGTGAGGGAAACGCGGATCGTATCACCGATGCCTTCTGCCAGCAGAGTGCCGATGCCGATAGCGGATTTGATCGTGCCCGAAAATTCCGTTCCGGCTTCCGTTACACCCAGATGCAGCGGATAATTCACGCGGGTACTGAGCAGACGATAAGCTTCGATGGTGAGGGGAACCGAAGAAGTTTTGACGGAAATCTTCATTTCTTCATATCCGGCATCTTCCAAAATCCGCACATGTTCCAGTGCGCTTTCTACCAAGCCTTTAGCCGTAACGCCGTATTTTTTTAAAATCGTTTTGGAAAGAGAACCGCTGTTCACGCCAATTCGGATTGGAATTTTTTTTTCACGTACGGCATCCACAACCTTGAGCACATTGAGCTGGCTGCCGATATTGCCGGGATTCAGACGAAGTCCGTCCACACCGGCTTCGATAGCAGCCAGAGCCAGTTTATAATCGAAATGAATATCTGCGATCAGGGGAATGGAAATCCGTGATTTGATCTTGCTCAGGGCTTCTGCCGATTCCATGTCCGGTACTGCCGCGCGGATGATCTCGCAGCCCAGCTTTTCCAATTGTGAGATTTGAGCAACAGTGCTTTCCACATCTGCCGTCCTGGTGTTCGTCATCGACTGGATCGTGATGGGATTATTGCCGCCGATTAACAGATTTCCGAGCTTGATAGCACGGGTTTGTTTCCTGTCTATCTTCACTTTTTCCCTTTGGAATTCTTCTTACTTATCATTTTAATCATGCCAATTCCTTAATCGTTTGACATTTATTTGGTCAAGCACTATTTTGCACACGGGGGATGGAGATGAAAGATAGCATTATAAAACCTTTATACAAAATTGCCTGGGCATTATTTTTTCTTTTGCTCTTTTTAAACGTTGTAAACTGGGGTTTCAGCATCAAAGATAAGGTGTTCCTGCGAAAGCTTCCATTTAAGATTGAAAGTGGAAAAGCTGTTGACGTGGTAGATTCGAGCCTGGTCAGCCTGCTGGAAAATAAAAAAATCGTTAAAATCGACACACTGAATATTACTCGTTTTAAAGAACAGGAAGATGAAAACCGCAACGGCACGTTAGTAATATTTCAGACAAATCAGGATCAAATCGATGATGCTGACAATCGTGATGTTGCTATTAAAAAAGTGTTGCAAGGAAAGCAAACGATAGAAATAACCTACCAGGATAGTCTTGAAAATATGCGATACAATGTCGAAACGATCTCCCAAAAAAATTATTCCGCCCTGATAAATATTGGTTTCAATACTTTGTTTCTCATCTTTATTTTCTTCAATTCTTATTTACTTCTGAGATACAGTCAGGCCAAAGAAAATATACTAATTGTTATTTTTCTTCTGCTGTTAGCCTGTCCCAACCGGTTATCTGGAATGATGGAATTGGATGTGATTAATTCCGCAGCAGCAGGTTTTTTAGGAATAATTTTCTATCATTTTGTGCTGGAGAAACTGCAAAAACCTTACCGGATAAAACCGCTCTACTTCATATCGATTGCGATCATTATAATTTGTATTGTCTTGAATAAAACCTTTCATTGGTCAGCCGATCTTCTGGTTTATGCCTGGTCGCTCACCTGGCTGCTGATCAGTTTTATAATTTTATGGAAAGCTTATAAAGCTACCGGAGCAATTGAATTAAAACGTTTGCTGAATGCATTCAAAGGGCTGATAGCAGCGATCATCGCACTGCTTGCAGCTCTTATTCTGGGAATGATTTTATATTTCTTGTCTTCCGGGCAGACCGAATTTAGTATTTATAATTTACAGGTTGGTTTGATCGTAGGGTTGATCCTGGCTGCCATGCTGGTTTTCATCGTTTGCCTGCTCTGGTTTTTCGGTGCTTTCACCTGGAGTTTGCTGACGGGAACAGCGCTGGGAGTTAAGATCAGAAGTACAATGATCTACACGATCGTCGGTGTGGTGTTCGTCGTTTTCTTTGGACTGCTGGATTACTCGCTGGGAGAGCTTCTGCAAACACTTTTCGGCCGGTTCATGGGATCGGAATTCATTGCCGGCATTCCTGTCACGATCGGGCTTTTGATGTTTTTCAATCCGGTGCGGCAGAGGGTGGAACGCATGGTGGACAGCAAATTGAACACTTCCGAGCTGGATTTCCTGGAAAAAACCGATACCTTCACAGAAGCCATTTCCGGGGAAGGAGTGATCGAAGGTTTCGAAGAATATATCTGCGAAAATCTGAATAGAAGGCTGCCAATCAAAAAAGTCGCTTTGATTTCTTACAATGCAGAAAAGAAAGCTTACATTTTTAATGAGGTGCGTGGAAGCGATGTGGAAGAAAACTCAATCGTACAGGACGTTCATCTTACTTTGCTGGAAAACAGGATGCAGCGAAATTACGGAGCTTTGAACGAAAATCCGCAGGAGATTGCCAGCTTCTCCCTGATAATTCCTATCCTCTATGATCTTGACCATAAGTGGTTTCTGGCTCTGGGTAAAAAAATTGATGGAACTTCCTATACCAGAAAAGATGAAGAAGCGCTGTCCAAGCTGGCTGCCAAGATCAGGCTTTCACTCAAATTTATTCTGGCTTATGAAAATATTATCAATAACCGCTACGCAAATTCCCTGGATGAAAAGGATAAAATGATCTCACGTTTGCAGAAACAGGTGGCGGAACTGGCGATCAAATTGAATGAAAAGAATATCAGTATCGAAAAGAGCTAAGCAGAAAATTCCAAATCTCAAAATCCAAATCACAAATAAATTCCAATCTTCAAATTCGAAATTCAAAACGCTATTTAATCCCTTCCGAAGTTTATCTTTTCGCTTTTCTTATGAAGAAAATTCGGAAGTGATAGTTCTACAACTTTATCTTTCCGAATCTTAGAAGAAAGACATCTCGTTGTAAGAAGCTTCAGAAAGGTTTTTTCATAAAAAGGAAAATTCGGAAGGAAAGAAATGAAAGACTGGAGTTCCTCGCATGCAGGGACTTCAGAATTTCCAATAAATATTTTTGTTCTCAACTCCTATGAAACACAACCGTAATTACTTTCTTTACAAGCACATAAAATTTTATGCTTTCATGCTTCAAAAATGGATT
>JAUSOT010000218.1 GCA_030656075.1 Candidatus Cloacimonadales bacterium | reverse complement strand
CATCTGGCAGCAAAGCAGGAAAAAATCATGCAAAGTAAAGAAAAAGAATACATGAAATATATTAAGGAGTACAACACTTAAAGTGGACGATAGTTTTTCGTTTTTAGCCATTATTGGCTTTTTGATGTTATCCGCATTTTTTTCCGGTTCAGAAACGGCTTTTTTCTCACTTTCCAAAGTACAGCAGAAAAAGTTCGAAAAAGGAAAATCCAAGAGCGAGAAGAGAATACATAAGCTCCTCAAAAATCCCCGTGAACTTTTGATCATCATCCTCTTAGGAAATACCATCGTGAACGTGGCAGCAGCCTCCACCTCCACTCTCATTGCGATCAGCATTGCAGAGAAATATTTTAAACACCAGATTTCAGATACTGCCGTTCTGGCTATTGAGATTGGCTTGGTAACTACCCTTTTGTTGATATTTGGTGAGATCACACCAAAGTTGATCGCTTTTTCATCTCCGGAAAAAGTAGCTATTTTTTCCAGCTTCATTCTGATGCTGATGAAATACATCCTGTGGCCTGTTATCAAATTGCTGGAATTGATCAGTTCTTTATTTTCCTCCCGGAAATCTCTGGAAAGCTCTTCCAACTTGACTTCTGAGGATTTCAGGAACTTGATAAAATCGAAAGCAGCCCAGAGTTCGCTGGAAGAAAAAGAAAAGAAGATAATTTCCAGTATTCTGCGGTTTTCTTCTACCATTGCCCGGGAAATCATGATTCCCCGGGTTGATATTATTTCCGTTGAAGATATAGACGGACTCAGTGAAGTCAGGAGAAATATCATCGAATCCGGGCATTCCAAAATTCCGATTTTCCACAATAATATTGATAACATTATCGGTGTGATATATGCTAAAGATCTGATCTTGAATCCCAATAAAAACACTCTGAATGCTTATTTTCGCCCTCCTCTTTTCATCACCGAAAACACTAAAATCCAGAACTTGCTGAACCAGTTCAAATCGCATAAGATCCAGATCGCTATCGTAGTTGATGAATACGGCGGAACTTCGGGATTGATAACTTTGGAAGATATTTTGGAAGAACTCGTCGGCGAAATCCTGGATGAATACGATAAAGAAAAATCGATGATTTCCCAGGAATCGCAAAACGAATATTTGATAAATGGTATGTATTCGATCGCTGAGTTGAACGAAGAATTCGAACTGAACATAGATAATGACGAATTTGATAACCTGGCAGATTTTTTATACGATCATTTCAATAGAGTTCCCAAACGAAATGAAAGTTTCGTTTATGAAGATAAAGTGATTTTCACGATCACAAATATCAAAGGACACCGCATTCAATACGCCAAAATGCAGCTTCTAAACCTGCCGGATGAAGAAGACGCATAAACTCTAATTGAGTTATGAAACTTTTTTTTAAATTTGTGGTAATATTGTATCTTCCCTCAAATTCAATACAAGCTGTCGAAAGGATCAATCTTTCTATTCGTTATTTGGGCTATCTGTGGTCGATGTGATGATTCTCTTGTTCCCAAATTCCGATCCTCTCTTTCTCTTGTTCCCAAATTCCGATCCTCTCTTTCTCTTGTTCCCAAATTCCGATCCTCTCTTTCTCTTGTTCCCAAATTCCGATTTGGGAACATAATTGGAT
>JAUSOT010000216.1 GCA_030656075.1 Candidatus Cloacimonadales bacterium | reverse complement strand
TCTATACATGAGAAAAGATTGCATCGTCTGAAGCCGATGAATGAAAACTCGCAAAGACTTTCTTTCACATATTATTATCTATCTTCCAACCTTGACATTGCCAAATGCAAGACTTCCTGAAAGAGGCGATGGCAAGGTTTTAACCTATTAAAAATTATATTGAAGACTGATCATATTATTTTCAAATTTCAAATGAATTTTATTTTTTCTGTCATCATAATCAAACAGATGTGCATCTACATAAGCATCGATCGTAGAGAGAAAAATCACCGTTCCCAGCCACCAGAAATCGCTCTGACGTTTTTCATAATAATTTACATATTGACCATAATATTTCCGTCGTTGATCGTAAGTATATGACAGGCTGTCTTTTGATTTATCATAATAACGCTCAGATTCACTGTAGTGATATGCTGCCAAGGCGATCAGCGAACCTTCCAAAGCAAAAACAGCAGCGCTTTTAAGATAATTTTCATTGTAGAATTGTCCTCCACCGGGAATAAAAAAAGATAAGGCTGCGGCTTTGAACGGTATTTTAGTTTGAATGGAATCTTTTTCCACGATTATCAGTTCACTGCCGGCTGCTGACTGTTGACTGCTGACTGAAGGCTGAGATTTCTCAATTAGTAGTGAATCATTCTTTGCATTAACTTCTATCTCATCCTGACAAAATAGATTTCCTGCCAGGAAAATGATGAAAAACATTACAATAGACTTACGCATTCGGCAATTTTTCCTTCAGGGCTTGATAGAAAAGCGGGATCATGATCTCGTGATGACCCACAAAGTAATAGCCTTTACCACCGC
The DNA here is from genome assembly GCA_030656075.1 of Candidatus Cloacimonadales bacterium. Lineage (GTDB taxonomy): Bacteria > Cloacimonadota > Cloacimonadia > Cloacimonadales > TCS61 > B137-G9. The sequence continues at coordinate 2,603 of JAUSOT010000216.1, read as the reverse complement.
TGAGTGTGGGACGATGTACGATATTGGTTTGAGGACGATAATGCATATTCATGTCGAAAACTGCTGTGTAGAAATTATTTAGCGGATAACCCAGATTTCGCACCACGGTGATAGCTTTCAAAAAAACTTCCGGCATGATCACAGCTGAGCCGAAATTCAGGAAAACTCCGCCATCGTTTAACCCGATCAGATTATTGCAGAGAATGCGAAAGTCACGTAACGAGCAATCGCCGATCGCAGCGCCATCCGCCGTTTCATGCTGATGATTGATGTCCGTTCCGATCGCCACATGCACGGTGAAAGGAATGCCAAGCTGATAGGCATTTGCCAGAAGTGAAAAATCTTTGTTTGGAGCGTTGGTTTCCCATAAATATTTTCCGACAGCTTCGCCATAACCAAGTTTTTCTTGGGAAGCTTTGGAAATGATTTGATTTATACCATCACATGTTTCGCTAACCATTCCGAACGAACCATTTTCCAGAGCTGTTGCCACATCTTCGGAAGTTTCACCGAATCGGGCAATTTCATAATCGTGGATCACAACCGAGCCGTTGGAAGCAACACCGGAGATAATTCCCATTTTCATCAAGTCGATAAAAAATGGCGCCAAGCCGCATTTGATGACGTGTCCGCCCAAAGCGATGAAGATCGGCTTATTATTTCGGACGGCTTCGGTACATCGTTCGATCAGCTCATTAAAATCTTTGGCTGCCAGAAAATTGGGAAATTTATTGGAGCTGAATTTCTGCGGATCAATGAAATCCTCGATATGAACCTTACTTTCCCGATCTTTGATCGAGTATTTTTTCAAGCCATTCAAATCAATTTCTTTAAATCTGCTCATTTTTTTCCTAACCCCTCTCGGCTAAAGCCGTATCTCCCCTTGACAGGGGAGAAATTAAAAAACTGCCTTCCTTGGCAGGGGAATTAATGGGATTAAAAACCTTCTATTTTCTTCTTGCTTTTCTACGTTTCCTCTTTGGTAAAGAGGAAGTGCAAGGAGTTCTATTTTCACTTCTTTCATTCCATTATCCTATCAAAATCTATTTCGAATGATTTTCGGAAATCATCGTATTGGCCAGCTAAAATGGCAGCTCTGGCTTTACCGATCAGTTCCAGGTAGAAGTGCAAACTGTGGATCGAAGCCAGCCGCATTCCCAAAATCTCATCCACACTGAACAGGTGGCGAATATAGGCACGGCTGAAATTTCGGCAAGTATAACATTCACATTCGCGGTCGATGGACGAAAAATCTTCGATGTAACGGGCAGATTTGATAATCATTTTCCCATTCCTGGTGAAGATTGTTCCTTTACGCGCATTGCGGGTCGGCATCACGCAATCGAACATATCCACGCCGTTACCGATATTTTCCAGCAGATCGTTGGGAGTGCCCACACCCATCAAATAGCGTGGTTTATTTTTCGGCAAAATGTCATCTAAAAATTTCGTGAGGCGATACATGTCTTTTTTTTCTTCACCCACAGCCAGGCCACCGATGGAATAACCGGGAAAATCCATTTCCATCAGTTTTTTGGCGCTTTCTTCGCGCAGATCTTCGTGAACGCCACCCTGCACAATTCCGAAAAGTGCCTGATTGTTAGTATTTTTATGAGCTTCTTTGCCGCGTAAAGCCCAATCCAAAGTGGTTTTGAGTGAATCAGCCACATATTTTTTGGTGGCTGGAAAGGGCGGACATTCATCGAAAGACATGATGATGTCGGCGCCGATGGCGTTTTGGATTTCGATCACTTTTTCGGGAGTGAACATGTGATAGCTGCCGTCGATGTGCGATTGGAAGCGCACGCCTTCGGGTGTGATCTTGCGCAATCCGGAAAGACTCATCACCTGAAATCCGCCGCTGTCGGTGAGAATTGGTTTTTGCCAGCTCATAAAATTATGCAGTCCGCCCGCTTTCTTGATCAACTCATAGCCGGGACGCAAATAGAGATGATAGGTATTTCCTAAAATTATCTGAGCTTTGACTTCTTCGAGTTCCGCCGGAGAAAGCGTTTTCACGGTTGCCCTGGTTCCCACCGGCATGAAGATAGGCGTTTGAATCTCACCATGCGGAGTTTGCAAAACTCCGGCTCGAGCTCTGCCGGAAGTTGCTTCTAATTTGAATTCAAACATAACATACTCCTAACCCGGATAAACCGGAAAAGATTTAGCCACGAATAAACACTAATAAACACGAATAAAAAAGTTGAACAATTATTCATGTTATGTGAAACATCTCTATGAGCGAGTTGACAGACAGTGATGAAAATATTTTGCCAAAACATAATACAATCTTAGAATTAAGTGACTAATTTCAAATTGAACGACCTCATCCCAACCTTCTCCTATCGAGGAGAAGGAGCTACATGGAAGAGTTATCTTTAACCTTGTCAGGGTTTCTTTCAGAACCTCATCCCGCTTGACCCTGCCAAGGTTTCTTTCACTTATTCAATTTTGTTCAATCTTTCCGAATCTTCTTCGCAGGCAAGTCGGGAAGATAAGCTTCGAAAAGGTTTTCACTGTCATTGCGAGAAATCTTTCATATTTTCTATCGAAGCAATCTCTACTCTATACATGAGAAAAGATTGCATCGTCTGAAGCCG
>JAUSOT010000215.1 GCA_030656075.1 Candidatus Cloacimonadales bacterium | reverse complement strand
TCTATACATGAGAAAAGATTGCATCGTCTGAAGCCGATGAATGAAAACTCGCAAAGACTTTCTTTCACATATTATTATCTATCTTCCAACCTTGACATTGCCAAATGCAAGACTTCCTGAAAGAGGCGATGGCAAGGTTTTTATTTTTGCATCTCCATTTTCTGTTCCTGGATCGATGCATTGCGGCTGAAAATGCGGCTGAAGTCGTTCCAGAAAGCATAAACCATCAGGAACATTAAGAAGAAGAGCCCGATATTCTGCAGAATTATCTGAACTTTCAATGGCAGTGGTCTGCGGAAAATCCCTTCTACGAAACAGAAGAAAATGTGACCACCATCTAAAATGGGAATCGGCAGCAGATTCATGATCATCAGCACGATACTGATGGCAGCAATGAAGGAAAGAATGATGCCCCAGCCTTTGCCGACCGTCTGTTTGGACATGGTGTAGATCATCACCGGGCCGCCCAGGTTGCTTTTGATCGCCTGCGGATTGGCTATCAGTTTGCCGAACATGGCGTAATTTAAAATCATAAAATTTACTGTTGTGATGCTGCCGTAGGAAATTGATTGTCCCAGGTTGTATTTTTCCTGGATTTTTACCGGCATATATTGGGTGATACCGATCACTTTATTATCATCGTAGATATTTTGCTCCAACTTTAAAACTTTATCAAAAACCTGTTCTCCGCGTTGGATTTTCAATTTTACTTCTGAATTGGGATTTTCCGTGATCATTGCCCGCATTTCATACCAGTCTGCCACCGGATTTTCATCGACTGCCAGAATTCTGTCACCCGGCATCAAACCGGCTTTAAAAGCAGAAAGACCGGGAGAAACTTCACCGACTACAGCATCCACCTGCGGCTTCACAGTTGAATACCAGAACATTGATTCTAAGCCTGGAGTTGTTATTTCATATGAAGTTGAGTCTCTAAGAACTTTATAATAATTCTCAGCATCAGCCCTGGAATATTGGATGATCTGATTCCAACCTTTGATAGGGTGATCGTTTACTTCCAAGATAATATCTTCCGGCAGGAAAACTTCAGCATATTCAGATTCCACCTGACCAACAACCGGCTTAAGATCTTCATAGTTTCTACCCACAGCAAAGGAAGCGATGAATAAAAGTAACGCTAAAACAAAATTAGCGAAAGGACCGGCAAAGGCAATAATGGCACGCTGCCACCAGGTTTTACCGCGAAAAGAATGTTCCGGATCTACGATCTCTTCGTCGGGATTTTCTCCTTTCATCTTCACGTAGCCACCCAGCGGGATCAACGAAATGCGATATTCGGTTTTGCCTTTTTTGAATGAAAACAGTTTCTTGCCAAACCCAATTGAAAACTTCTCGATCTCCACGCCAAACCAGCGAGCTGCCAAAAAATGCCCAGCTTCGTGAACTGTAACCAGAATTCCCAGAGCTATTATTGCTCCGATTATATTACCCATTTATCATCCTAACTTCGCAAATAATATTTCCCATAAAACTTCCTAATTTCTATATTTTAACGGCAGTTGCCGCAATTGACTCCACTTCGGTTTTTCCCGTTTGCAGGTCAAGTTTTTTGAGTGAACGGAAATGAACCGCTAAGAACACTAATACCAAACCGCTGTCAATCATATTAATATCCAGTTAAATAATGTCATACTCTTTACTTCTTGTTTATTCAGATTCAAATCAACTAATGCTTCCACAAGTTTCTGTTCTACTTCACTTATATTGTTAAAGACCCTAT
>JAUSOT010000211.1 GCA_030656075.1 Candidatus Cloacimonadales bacterium | reverse complement strand
TACAGTATTTCCAATGTGCAGAAAGATGCCGGTATGGAGCAGATTTTTCATTGGCTTCCGGCTGAATTTGAGCAGAAATACGTGCGCAATTTTATCGCCAACAAAATGCTCTATCCCACTTTCATTGCCGGAAATGCACAGCAAGTTGCCATAGAACAAGCCATTGCACGGGCTGCCATCGGTATGAGCAAAAAGCAGCACATGGATATGAACTTCAACACCAAACAGATCGGCTTTTTGGATAAATTGAAAAACACCCGAGATGACCTGGAAAAAATAACCGAAGCTTTTTATTTTGAACAGGCTCAGGAAGCGAAAAAATTCCATATGCACGACATCAATATAATGATCGGCTCCGGCGGCATCCTGGCGCACACTGATAATAATGAACAAGCTCTGGCTATGATTTATGACGGCTTCCGTCCGGAAGGCATCACTGAAATCTGGAAAGACCGCTATTTCATCTCTCCGCATATGGGAAAACTGAGTGCCGTAAATGAGCAACTGGCTTCCCGCCTGCTGGCGGAAGATTGCTTCGATAAAATCGGTATTGCCATTCGTCCGATCGGCAGAAAATGGAAAGAAAACACCCTGATCATGACAATCCAAATTGAAGAAAAATCTTATCAGATCAAAGTAGGCGATGTGCTTTACCTTCCCAATGAAACAGGCAAAGAAAGAAATATCGAAATTCAGATGGAAAAAGGCTTTTACCTGAAACCGGAATTCCATAATTTCAAATTTGACAGTGACCTGCCAATCTTTATTGATGCTGCGATCCAGCTTGATTTTGCTATTGAAAATGAGCATCTTAAAATGTTCGATTTTCAGACTGAAAAAACCTCTCTCCACGAAGATTTCGTCACCTTCACCCAGCAAAAGAAAATCGAAACCGGCCAGCAATTTCACCAGGTGGAATTGCCCTACGAAGGTTCGATCCTGGTGCAGGATGGACAGGAAGTGACGGCTGACACCGTGATCGGTGAAAACCTGTTCGATCCGCCCAAAGTGTATGTGATTTCGCTGTTTGATAAAACTTATCTGCATCTCAACCCGGAAAACGTGGCAGAAGCGCTGCGCATTAAAGAAGGTGAAGAAGTTAAACACGGGCAGCGCCTTGCTGAGATCGGCCGAAAAAGCTTTATCGATGAAATTCAGTTCCAGCATTACTATTTCGATTCACCGGTGCGGGGACGAGTGGAGAAAATAAACTATGATTCCGGTACGATCATCATGCGGGAAATCCAGGATTATACTTCCAAACCCAAAACGGTGAATGTAGCTAAAATACTGAATATTAAGCCTAAAAATATGATGCCTTATATCAGAAAAACTTTAAATGATTTTGTTTATGCCGGAGATTTGATTGCTTCCA
>JAUSOT010000209.1 GCA_030656075.1 Candidatus Cloacimonadales bacterium | reverse complement strand
TTACCCCGTGAAATTCAGCTTGCTGAATATTTCACTGGGGGGTGAGGTTAATACAACTGAAAATCTTCCAAGCCTTTCTGATCTCTACTTTCTGCTTTCTGCTTTCTGATCTCTACTTTCTGCTTTCTCCTTTTCTGCTTTCTGTTTTCTGCTTTCTGCTTTTCTACTTTCTGCTTTCTGCTTTCTGTTTTTCCCAATCATTGCGAAGGTTAATGAAAAAGAATTCCGCTGTAGAAACCATTCGCAAGGTTTCATAAAATCGGGACAGCTTTCACTGTCCCGATTACTCTCCCCTAACCCCAATAAATCGAGGTTTATTTGAGCAATATCATTTTCTTCAGACTGGTGTAGTCTGTGTTTATTGTATCCATTTCATAGAAATAAACACCGCTGGCAACCGGTTTTTGCATTGCATCTCGGCCGTTCCATTCCACCTGGTGATTTCCAGCTTGTTTCACGTCATCAACCAGAGTAACTACTTTCTGACCTTTCACGTTATACACGCTGATGGTAACATGATCCGTTTGTTTCAGAGAATATTTGATCGTAGTGGATGGATTGAACGGATTGGGATAATTTTGATTCAATGTTGCTAAATCCGGTGTGATAACATTATTTTGAACCGAAGTTGGAAGTTCGGAAAAATCCAGATCGAACGACATGTACATCAGTTCACCGCCCAGATTTTGACCATGAGCATAGGGACCGGCAAAAGAGCCGTAGCTGTTATCATCAAAGAAGAAGAAATCAAGTTGTCCATGATCATCGCCCAGATCGATAATACGGTCGGATGGATAAATATAGCAAGGCATCATTCCATCCAGTTCGGGAACGAAATTTTCATCATCGCTTTTGGCATTCATAGTGATCGGTTCCGACCAGTTCACTCCATCATCAGCTGATAGAGAAATTTTAATTTCAACTTTTTCTTCCCAACCGGTAAAACCGGGTTCACCTGCCAGAGCAAGACGGCATTTCAGACCATCGATCCAAACGGCGGCTATCCAGTTTTTTTCTTCATTTTTGGTCAGCCTGGTTTCATTTTCATGGAACATATCATCCGGAATATTATAATAGATTGGATGTCCATCCACCCAGGTAACATAACCATCAGGATCGAATACATCTACATTTCCGTCTTCATCCAGATCCCAGGGCAGCATAGGATTGTCATCGTAAGGATTTGCACCAGGTACATCCACGAAATCCATAAAACTGAATTCCTGAGTTAAGATGTCATAAGTATAAAGTTTCAGATACATCATTGGAAGATCGGGATACCAGGAATCAGGGCGGATCATCATGTTCATATTTCCCAGAAACATAACTTTAGTGTCTTCATCAGCAAAAATCGGAGTCATGTGATTACAAAGATACGGTGACATGAATAGGTCTTGCGGTTGAAGGGTTGTTGCATCAATGAAGTAATAAGACCCATCTTGATTCTGAGGATTAGGAATATCCCATTCACCTGGGAATTCATGGAACGCATAATCTCCTTCGCCATAATTGTCATTGTAAAACACATATAGTTTACATCCAGTTGTTGAACCTGTCGGTGCAGATGTATAGCCGATCCAGCAGACCTGTCCGTCCTCAGAAACTGCAAATGCCTGGTTGGGTCGTGTTTCTTCCGGAATTCCCTGGTTCCATTCGTCCAGCATTGGAATTGTAGTCCAAGTCCATTCAAATTCCGACTGAGCATTAAAGTCCCCTTCATTAAAATCTGCATAGCCGATAAGAACATTCTCAGAAGGATTACCGGATGGTTGATGGCTGACTTGGTTGTTGCAAACCACATAAACACGCCGTTTATCAGTTTCCGGAGAAGGTCCTATATGAATATAGGGCCAGATAAAAACATCATCTGCAAAAGGTGTGGGAATTGTTTCATCAATAATGGTGAAAGGTGTCTTCCATAAACCCGAACTACCAAGATGATAAAGGTCGTAAGAACAAACATCCACATAAGCGATCGGACCACCCGTATAAGTCTGATGCCAGGAAACGATTGGATCACCGGTTATCGGATCGACATCGATACCACAATATCCTTGGTGAATATCTTCCGAACCAATTGTAGCGACGTTTAGAACATTTCCATTCCCATCGATGTAGGCATAATAAATCCGACGAGTGGAAGCTGCAGTTTCTTTAGCGTGAAATGTAACATAATAGCCTTCTCCATCTCCCTGAACGCGTAATGGAAAACTGTTGTAGCTGCCCGGCATGTAGTCATAATATGAAGAAATGATCGTGCTGGGTGTTGTGATGAACTCAAATGCAGGTGCATCTCTCAAGACATTTTCATAAATCCTGTGATTCGATTTCTCCATCGGCAGTGCATTCCTGGTTGGCGGTTGCATAAATTCATCGGCAGCTAAAACAAATACCGATAAAACGAAAATCAATTCTAAGAACTTTTTCATATTCTCCCCCTTTTTTTTTGTTTTCAATAAAACTATCACTAAATAGGTAAGCGACTAAATTTCTGTCAAATGGTTTTTAAATTTGATGTCAATTTAGGTTGAGATTGATAAGAAAAAGCCCTGATTCCGTCAAAAGCCAGACACGGTTCCCAGGGCTGAAAACAAAACCTTGCGAAGATGTGAAACCTGCGCAAGATTAGTTTTTGTTTTACTTGTCCCCCTTTGAAGGGGGAATAAAAGGGGGTTTGCTATGATCAGTCTCAGATTTAATCACTTCTATTTATTCTGTAATTAGTCATTTATCTTGCCAAACCCCTCTCCGGCTAAAGCCGTTTCTCCCCTTACGAAGGGGAGCAGCCTATTTACATTAGTGCCAAATGTCCCCTGAGACTGTT
>JAUSOT010000199.1 GCA_030656075.1 Candidatus Cloacimonadales bacterium | reverse complement strand
GAAGAAGTTTGCTTCTAATTTTCGATCAGGAGGTAGTCAAAATGACTTTTAAGATTTTAACTTATTTTATTACAATAAGTTATGAAATGTGCAAAAGGCTTCTTAGTAAAAATAATAGGAGAATAATGCTTCAAAAAAAATGAAGTAAAATCGGAGGGTATATGAAAAAAATGTTGATTACAATTGCTTTAATTTTAGCAATTGCCTTAGTTTTCGGGGAGGAATGGGAAGAAAGAAGCAACGTATTGGCTGAACCTTCTATCAGCTACGATTTGAACAGGCCGATTGAAACGATAAATATTACTCAGCCTGAATTGGCTCCTGAAATGGAATTATCGTCCGGAAGGCAAGCTATGAGTATTCCTTTTGCCTATCCATTCGGGAATTTTGTGGTTGGGATTAACTTGCCGGTTCAAAGGATCACTGCAACAGCCGGGGAAAAAGTTAAAAGTGCAATTGGAATCGGTGATGCAGCAATTTCCGGCTCATATCGATCATACTTGATTAATGGTATAGGCAGCTGGACATGTAATTATGAAGCAGATTTATCTGTGAAACTGCCAACCGGAGACAAAGAAAAAACCGTCAAAATTAATAGTGTTGATTATGGCACTCCGATGGGAACCGGTTCGCTGGATTTCACTGCTGCCGGAAATGTGCTGTTGGGAACCGACAACAGAGAGATCTTCGCAGATGTGAAATATCGTTTAAATGGTAAAGACAAAGATAAAGCGAGAAACGGCAATATGCTTTCCATTAAAGCGCGTTATGGATTTCTGGATTTTGAACCTAAGTTTGATGGCTACTTGGGTTTGCAAGCAGTGATAACCGGAGACGGAAAATCCGGTTCAACAGATATTGAATCCAGTATGTTTTTATTGGATTTAGTACCTGAACTTCATTATCTTACCGGTTTGGGAATGTTCAAGATAGGATTTTCCATGCCGATGTACACTGATGCGAAAATTAAATTCACCAGGGAATATACCGTCAGATTCGGATTCAGTAAGAAGTATTAATGATTTGAAATGTTATTAGATAGAAA
>JAUSOT010000195.1 GCA_030656075.1 Candidatus Cloacimonadales bacterium | reverse complement strand
CATATCCAACTTGTAACTGTTGAATATTTGCCACATCAGTAAATGCAACTCTATTTCTTTCGATTATTGTTCGTAATCTGTTGAGTTCTTTATTCATTATTATGTTCAATATAAATATCCCCTGAAGTTTTCCATATCTTTTACCCTATTATCTAAACCCTATGTTATACTATGTAATTTTCCTTGTAATAAAATTCATTAACGAAATTGGTGTGGATATTCTTTCTCTCGATTTTGGAATGAAAGAATTTTCGGATTTTGAATTACTCCATTGCGTATTTCTATTGCTTTTGAAATGGTTTTGTTCTTTTCCCATTTATTTGGTCCCCCAATAACTATGGGTAAAAATGGAAGTAATGCTTCTGAAATTTCCCATGAGGCAGAATTCCAATAATAACTTGGACTGTGATCCACTGAATAATAAAATTTACCCGCCACTTCAAACATTGGGTGTTCAAAGGATGTTGGTTTGGCACACCAAAAACCCATTCCTTCATCACAGCTTATATCAATAATAAGAGTGCCTTTCATCAATTTATCAGCCTCATTTTCAGGTACAAACATTTTTGGATGGTCAACATCTTGAAGGGTTCCATTAACAATTATTTGCACATCTGATAATGCTTCTGCAAATGGGCGAGTACTGCCGTCAGATTCAACTGCAAGCAAATTTCCTGAATCGTCATTCTTCATTTGTTTAAACGATATTGCAGGCAATTGATCACTCACATTTGTTGATGCACGACAGGTGTAAACCGTGATATCTCGAGATCCTTGACCTTGCAAGGCATATACTGCCCCTCGACTCACCGATCCAAAACTGAGTACCACTGCTTTTCGGGGTTTTCCATAATTCCCGACAACTCCGATAAGACTTATCGCATGATTTACACTGGCATAGCCTGCTATTTCATTGTTTTTATAAAAAATATGCATATTTTTATCACCTGTTCGGCTCCATGTAAACATTTCTTCCCAGGCAATAACGGTTAATTTTCTTTCAATTGATACTTGCGTCATTTCTTTCTGTTGTACACAATGCGGCCAACCCCAGACAATTGCACCTGCTCGTACCTGAGACAAATCTTTTGCCAAAGGTTTGGGTATTAGCACACAATCAAAACCTTTCAGTATTTCTTCTCTGGAAGCAACTCGCCCTGATGTAAGTTTGGCTAAAGTGTTATCATCCATGCCAAATCTCAATCCATAACCTTCTTCAAAAGTGATTTGTTTTCGTAATCCCTTTGGAATGCGTTTTATATGTTCCGGATGAATGGCTACTCGTTTTTCGTTTTCTTTTAGTGATTTCCCAATCACGCCGACTGTTAAGAGTTGTGTCATATTGCTGATTTCCATTTTTTTTATTTACAGATCCATAATATTTTCTTTATGTTGTATAACGTTGGTGTAACAGCATTGTTATCCTGCCAAATTGACGGGATAACGACAATTGTTGATATTTTTCTTTTAGCATTTTTATTCTCCTCTATTCGAAAAAATCATCTCTTAGAATCACTTAGTTCTTTCCTGCTAACAGCCGCCATTTAACGCTCGATTTTAAAACTCAATTAAGCAATTTTCTTTTCTGCCCAACAACCAAATGGATAAATATTTAAAGGAAAAATATCTGTCAAATTATTTGTGCTTCTCCCGGCTTCTAACATTTTCTCCCCTCTTGAGATGAAGAGGGGTTGGGGGAGTTCGATAAGCGAAACCAGGAGTTTCGTAAACAATTGCGTTCCCAAACCGGAGTTTAGGAACGAGAAATACAGCAAATTCAGTTTCAACCCTGACAGCATTAAACAAGATGCAAAAGTGAAAGAAACGCTGGCAGGGTTTCGTGCATCTTTGGTTTTGAATTTGTGATTTGGAATTTATTTGAATTTTGTTTTTTGTGATTTTGTTATTGTCCGCAGGAGCGGAGAAGGTGAGTTCCAACGCGGAGCATTGGTACGAGATTATATTCCCTCGCCTTTCAGGAGAGGGTCGGGGTGAGGTCGTCTATCGCTTTTTTCATCTGTCGCAATGCTTTCTCCAGAATAAAGCGGGAACAACCAATATTCAGACGCATAAAACCTTCGCCGCCGGCACCGAAAACTGCTCCGTCATTCATACCCAAACCGGCTTTATTCACAAAAAGATCGACAAGTTCTTTCTGCGATAAATTCAATTCCCGGCAATCCAGCCACATCAGGTAAGTTCCTTCCAATTCGATTACTTTGATCGAAGGAATGCTCCGTGCAAGATAATCCTGCACAAATCTATAATTAGTTTCCAAATATTCCAACAATTGTTCCAGCCAGTCTTCGCCTCCAGTATAGACTGCTGTATAAGCTTCGATGCCGAACAAATTGAGCAGATGCAATCCAAGTTTCTTCAGATAATCCTGGAATTTCTCTCGAATTTCCTGATTGGGAATAACGATTGAAGAAGTGGCAAGTCCAGCTACATTAAAGGTTTTACTGGGAGCATACATGGCGATCATGTTATTACGGATTTCAGAATTTATAGTTCCCATCGGGATATGTTTGCTGCCTTTCAAAACAAGATCGGCATGAATTTCATCGGATATGAGCAGCACGTTATTTTCCACGCAAAGTTCAGCAACTTTCTGCAATTCGGTTTTCGTCCAGACTCTGCCCACCGGATTATGCGGACTGCAGAGCAGCATCATTTTCACGCCATTTTTCAGCTTAGCTGCCAGGTCGGTAAAATCCATTTCGTATCTGTTTCCAACCAGCTTCAATTGGGAATTTACAACCACTCTTCCGTTATTTTGGATCGATTCGAAAAAGGGGAAATAAACCGGAGTCTGCACCAGGATTTTAGCACCGGGTTTGGTGAAACATTGGATGGCAAAATTGATGGCAGGCACAATGCCGACTGCATTTGTTATCCAACCTTTTTTGATCTTCCAATCCAAACGCTTTTCCAGCCAATTCTGAAAGGATTGATAGAATTCTTCCGGTTCGAGAGAATAACCGTAAATTCCGTGTTTTGCCCGTTCTACCAGTTTTTTTACCACCGGTTCGGGTGAGCTGAAATCCATGTCTGCCACCCAGAGTGGGATCACATTCTCCGTACCGAACATCTGTTTATTGAAATCCCATTTGTAGCAGTTGGTGTTGGTTCTATCAATGATCTTATCAAAGTCGTATTTCATCTAAAATCCTTTTGAGAAGAAGAGATCGAGCACCATAATACCCAGATCGGAAAACGAATCCAAATCGCCGAAAATGTCTTCCAAGCCTTTGATGATGGCGTTGATATGTTCTTTGGTGATCTTCACCATGATGATCTTGCTGGTGGGATTTTTATCGCCGGTGAAGTTGAAAAATCCCATGAAAAGCGGAACATTGGACAGCAAGTTTTCCATCTGCTGCGTATCGATGATGGTCGATTCCTGCACACCGTATTCGACGAAAACTTCCGTGATATCCTGAAGAATATTTTCATCTTTCACGATCAGGATCATCAATTTATCCTGTCCTTTGTGAGTGATTTTGCCCACTCCGTTATCAGCGTTTCTCAGAAATTCTTCGTACAGGCTTATCTTGGTATTCGTCTGGATCAGGTTTTCCACGACGCCCGGTTCCTTCAGGATGTGAGATGTAGACGCTAAAAGTTTCAAGTGTTCACTGCTGTTGCCTTTGGGTCCGATGATCGTGACAAAGATCCTGGTTTTCTTTTTATCCAGCGAATCGAAATGGATGCCTTTTTTGCTGACTGCAATGCTGATTATGAAATTTTCCAATCCTTCCAACTGGCAATGGGGAATTGCAATTCCGCGATCGAAACCTGTGCTGCCCATGTTTTCCCGAGCTTTAAGTGCCCCATAAATAATTTCTTCTGACATATCCCGCAACTCACTACTTCTTCTCAGGAGCGTGGCAAGTTTGTGCAGAGCTTGATCTTTATCCTCAGCCTGGAAATCGACGTCGCAACATTCCAGTTTTATAATTTCAGAAAGATTCATTTATTCCTTCCTTTTCAGGTTGTTATCTTCTTTTTAAATTTTTCAGAATGGCCAGTTTGGAAAGCGGCGGTCCGACGATTTCATTGAAGAATACCGACATCAGGATGATATTGATCATTTTGTCGATGCTAACCTGGATTTCCGGGCCGGCTGCAAGAATGACTGGCGAGGCCTGCACAAACAACACTAAACCGATGGCCACACCTGCTTGCGGCAGCAAACTGAGACCCAAAAACTGGCGGATATTTTTTTCCAGACCGATGGCAAGAGCAGAAAGATAAACGCCGGAATATTTTCCAATTGCCCGCAGGAAAATGAAGACAAATCCTGCCAGCAGAACGCTGCTGTCTGCAAAAATACTCAAATTCAATTCTGCGCCGGCAATGGCAAAGAAAACAGCATAAAGCGGAGGTGTGAACGGTTCGAA
>JAUSOT010000182.1 GCA_030656075.1 Candidatus Cloacimonadales bacterium | reverse complement strand
GGATAACCTGGTTGAATTATACAAAAGCATCCATCAACAACTGGGTAGGATAATCGATACAACCAATTTCTATATTGCCAACTATAATGAAGAAACCGGTGAAATCTATACGCCTTATTTTATAGATGAAAGATTCGATAAGAATAAACCGCATAAATTTAGAAATGATGGAGTTACAAATTACATTATTAGAAAGGCTAAATCTCTCTTTTTAACTGAAGAACTTAGAAAAGAATTGATCCAAAAAGGAGAAATTGCCGATTACGTTTGGACAAGCAAAGCGTTGTTAGGTGTTCCGCTGAAAATAGAAAATAAGATTGTTGGTTGCCTGGTTGTTCGCAGCTCCTTGGAAACCTCTTCATTTTCAGAAAAAGATCTTTCTATCTTAGAAGCAATTTCCAGTCAGGTAACTATAGCGATTGCTCGAAAAAAAGCAGTAGAATCTCTGCGAGAAAGTGAAGAACAATTTAAAACTTTCGCTGAAAATGTTCCGGGTGTAGTGAGCATTTACACGAGTTATCCCGATGGAAGATTTGATTTTCATTATCAGGGACCGGGCTTGGAAGATATCATCGGTGCAGAATTGGCAGCAAAATGCGATGCTGACCAGAGAACCTTTTTCGGATTGATTCCAGCTGAAGATCGTGAAAAATTGGAAATTGCAGCTCAATTCGCGATTGATAATAACACAGCCCTCGACGCGGAATATCGTGTAAAGATCAGCAATGAAGAATTTGTCTGGATCCGGTCGCGTTTCAAGGTTACCAAGTTACCGGGTGATGCTTTCTTATGGCAGGGCATAATATTTGAGATAACAGAACAGAAGAAAATGTTGCAGGCTTTGATAGATAGTGAAAAGCTTTCCACAGCCATCATTAATGACTCTCCTCTCGGGATTTCTGTACGGGATAAATTCGGCTCTCTCATCCTTTGTAATGAAGCCTGGAAAAATATCTGGGATCTTTCGGATGATAAAATTGAAAAGGATAAAATAAAAAGAACCAGATTAAACATGAATGAACGGGACAGTTATTTAGGAATGCACCAGGAAAAGATCAAGCAAGTGTATGAAAAGGGCGGTTCCTATTATATTCCAGAAATTAAACTTCGATATCGTTTTCAAAAAGCTGAATGGATTATGCAGAGATTTTATGCAATTATGGGGGATAATAACGAAGTTGAAAAAGTTGTAATTTTAACAGCAGATATCAGTGAAACGAAGAAAGCTGAAATTCTACAAAAAACATTATATAATATTTCCAATGCTCTGAATACGGTTGATAATTTACACGAACTCTTCTTTAAAATAAGAGAATATTTGCAGAATGTAATCGACACAACAAATTTTTACGTTGCTTTGTATGATGATGAAACCGATATGATATCTCTTCCCTTTGATGTTGATGAAAAAGATGTTTTTGAAACATTTCCTGCCGGTAAGACGATTACAAAATATGTC
>JAUSOT010000133.1 GCA_030656075.1 Candidatus Cloacimonadales bacterium | reverse complement strand
GTGAACGTTTATTTTGTTCATTCATTTTCACCGTTCGGAAGGTTCTACACACCCCCCGGCTAAAGCCGTACCCCTCTATTAGAGGGGAATCGACCGTTCCGAAGGTGAATATATACAATTCAGGTTTACCGGACATTCCCCACATTTCAGATTTCGTTTCCGGCAATATTCCTTTCCCAGCCGCACGATCTGAGCATGAAAATCCTGGAAAAGTGCGACATCAGAAGGCAAATTTTCCATGAAAAAATCCTGAACCTTCTGATAATCCAAGTCGTTTTCAATAAGTCCAAATCTCGTGAAAATCCGTTTGGTGTAAGCATCGACAACGAAGATCGGTTTCTCTCCGACATAAAGCAATATCGAATCGGCTGTTTCCTCTCCGATTCCAGCAATATTAAGAAGTTTGTCTCTCAATTCTTTCAATTCCAGCGAAAACATTTTGGTGAGCTTTCCGCCAAATTCAGCAAAAAGAATATCCGTGAAATTCTTCAACTTTTTAGCTTTTTGATTGTAGTACAATGTCGATCTGATGAGCGGAGCAATGGTTTCAATTTTGGCATGATAGATCGCTTCCAGACTGCAGAGATTTTCTCTCTTCAGGTTTTGGATGGCGGTTTCCACGTTCTGCCAACTGATACTCTGAGTGAGAATTGCTCCGATGATGATCTCGTCTTTTGTTTCAGCGGGCCACCAGTTTTGATGTCCGAAATGGGTAAGTAAGGTCTGGTAGATTTGAATTAATTTCTTCTTCATGATTGCTTCGTTCGATGCCGTTGAAAGAATGCTCGCAAAGACATCGAATTATTCTGCCAATGTTTATCTTCCTTTGGGATAGCTTTTTTCACAACCTTATCTTCGTTTTTTCCTGCCAGGAAATACTGGTTCCAATGCTCTGCGTTGGAACCGGACTTCTACGCTCTGTGTATCAAAAAATATTTATCCGCAGGAGCGGGAAACACTTGTCCCAACGCAGAGCATTGGAACAAGAAAAAAATGGTAATTAACCTTGTCAGGAGCTCTTTCGATGCAGCTTCCTGCTTGACCCTGCCAAGGTTTCTTTCACTCCTAATCATAATTCCAACCTTGACATTGCCAAGTGCAAGATTCCTTTAGAGAGGCGATGGCAAGGTAGCCTTGATCCTGCCAAGATTTCTTTTACATCTTCCCAAACTGTCATTGTGGAAAATCTTCCTTAATTTCTTTCGAAGCAATCTTAACTGTAAATTCCTATTATGATTGCTTCGTCTGAAGCTGCTGTCAGAAAACTCGCAAAGACTTACATTCACATATTCTTCTCTTCTATCGCCAACCTTGACATTGCCAAATGAAAGCCGCAATGATAGAAGCGACGGCAAGGTTCGTAGAGCAAGCTGCCAGCTTGCTAAATTGCTCAACCTGGCAGGTCGAGGTACTTTAAATCTTATGGAACCATTTTGCCAGAAAATCATAGATTTCCAGATCGGATTTAGTGATGATCGTTCTGGCGGGAACGGTATCTATGAAGAACTGGCCGTAGCGTTTGGTAAGAACACGATTATCCAGCACCAGCACCACTCCGCGATCAGTTTTATGCCGGATCAGCCGGCCAAAACCCTGCCGGTATTTGAGCAGCGCATTAGGCAGCATATAATGCATGAAGCTGTCTTTTCCTTCTTCGTCCAGTTTTTCCAGGTAGGCTTCCACGATCGGCTCGGAAGGAACCAGGAAGGGCAATTTATGCAAAATCAATAATTCCAGCGATTCACCCGGAACATCTACACCTTCCCAAAATGAGTTCGTTCCCAAAAGCACGGAATTGCGCTGTTTGCGAAATTCTTTTAGCATGGCAGAACGCCCCATTCCTTTACCCTGCGTGAGCAGTAAAATATCTTTGGCATAGAATTCATCACCAAATTCATCATACGCTTCATTCAAGTTTTTGTAGGCAGTGAAGAGAACCATCGTTCCTGCCTGCGAAATTTCCACACTTTGGCGGATCACTTCCAAACTCTGCGCTTTGAAAAATCTGTCTTTCGGATCGGGCAAAAAACCAGCGACTAAAACCATAGACTGTTTGTGATAATCGAAAGGCGACTGCACAACAAGTTCCTGCACAAAACCCTCTTCCAGCAGATCGAGACCCATGCGGTTGGAGAAATATTTGAATTTGTCACGGATGGCAATCGTAGCGGAAGTGAACACGATCGATTTCATGCGTTCATACAGCTTCTTTTGGAAAATCTCGTTCACATTGAGCGGACAATAACACAAAACACCCGCCGGATATTTTTCATCCTGGGTTGGGAACGTTTCCATCCAATAAGCAAATTCCTTCAGGTTGGGATTGTACAGCAGCAGCAAAGAGTTGTAATATTCAGCTATTCTGAGTTGGATGCTTTCCAGCATTTCCAGGTTCTGCCCGTGATCGACAAAACGCTGCTTATTCACTTTTGACAAGATTTCAAATATCGGCAGGAAACTACGGGAAAATTCCTCCCAGAAATTGATGATCTTGTTGAAGTAGCTTGTTAGAAATTCATGATCTCCGGTGTCTTTGATGCGCAGTTTTCCATAATTTCCCTGACTTTTGACGACTTCGGCAATTTTGCGGAAAAAATCGGCGAACATATCTTTATTGTCATTGATCAGTTTGATGACTTCTTCGATTTTTTCCAGAAATTCGGTTTTAGCGGGGAATTCGCTTTTGATAGCTGCCGTTTTCAGGTTTACCAACACACCGAATTGAAACTTCTTTTTTGCTGAAAAAAGCGAGGTGAAGAAATTATTTACCTCCGGGTAGGAAAGCGACATGCCTAATTCGATCTGGGCAAGTTGCGGAAGATTGTGCGCTTCATCCACGATGAGATATTCATATTCTCCCAGAACTGCATTTTCGGCTGTGAGATCAGCCAGCAGCAGATGATGATTGATGATCACCAGGTTAGATTCTTCAGCTTTGGTGCGGATATTCATCAAATAACATTGTTTGAAATGAGGGCAGCGTCTTTTACGGCAGATGAAATTATCAGCCGAAAGTTTCTTCCAGAGGCTGGCATCCCGGTTCGGATTGAAAGAACTGTTCTCCGAAATATCACCGGTTTCGGTAAATTCTTTCCAGACGACCAGATTGAGCATCGAACGCATCTCCGAACTGTTCAGCATTCTATCCCTGTCCATGGAAACTTCCAGCCATTTTTTCTGGCAGGCATAATTGCGGCGTCCCTTCAAAAGCGAAGCTTTGAACGGCAGGTTTATACTTTTGCTGACAGTGGGCAGATCTTTGTAGAAAAGCTGTTCCTGCAGGTTTTTGGTATTGGTGGAAATGATGATCTTTTTATTGTCGTTGGCATTGGAAAACATGATGGACGGCACCAGATAAGCCAGCGATTTTCCGACGCCGGTTCCAGCTTCCACCAGCAGGAATTCGCTGCGTTCATATTTATCCAGGATGGCTTTAGCCATGTCTATCTGGCCTTCCCGCAGTTCATATTTGTCATATTGCCGGTCGAATAAACCGCCTTTTTGGAAGGCTTCATCAATGGTAATTTCTTCAGTTTTTTCCGGGATATGTTCGATATAATTCCGGTTGTGAAAATCTATTTTAGGTTTCTGTTTGGAAAGCAGGGCATTCACTTTTTGATGTTCAACGATTTTTTCCAGAAAGATTGATAATCCGATCAAAGAACGCGTGGAATTGGCAATTTCCAATAATTGATGATTCAATTTGAGCGGAATGTTCTCATCGATAAATTCCAGCATTTTCAGTAAAATTTCAGCAGTCGCTTTGGCATCAAAAATAGCCCGGTGTGCATTGGAAAGATCGATCTGGAAATATTCCGCTACCGTTCCCAATTTGTGATTTTGGATGAAGGGAAGATACATACGAGCCAAGTCGAGTGTGTCCAGATGCTGATTGGAAAGTTTCGGTAAGCCTTTTGATTCGTATTTTGTGTTCAGAAAATTTATGTCGAAGAAAGTATTGTGACACAAAACCAGATCGGTGCTCAGAAATTCCAGCAGTTTAACCAAAGCATCTTCCAGGCTTTCTCCCCCGGCTAATTGCTCGTCCGTGATGTGAGTAAGTTGTTTGATGAAACGCGGGACCGGTTTTGTCGGTTTGATAAAGAGGGAAAAGCTGTCTTTTTCTTCGCCTTTATAATATCGAACTGCCCCGATCTCAATGATTTCGTCCTTGACGAAATCGAAACCGGTAGTTTCAATATCCAGTGCGACAAAATTGAATAATTCTTTCACTATATTATATAAATTCCTTTTTCCATATTATCCCCCTGAGAAGGGGGAATTTAAGGGGGTTTGCTATTCCTAATTTACAAACCGTTCATTCATTTCTATTTTTTTTACCATTGCGAAGGTCTATCCGAAAGCATTTCTCTGTAGAGACCATTCTTAAGGTTTCATTCCACTATCTTTCCAATTTATAACGCTGCATTTTTTTGATGAGTCCCTGGCGGCTGAGACCAAGCTTTTTGGCTGCCTGAGTCTGGTTCCAGTCGGTTTCATCCAAAACGCTGATAATCATTTGTTTTTCCAGCTTTTCCACCGCATCTTTCAGGCTTCTCTTTTCCAATAAATTCACGGTTTCGGTGTGTTCCTGGAAGCGGAAAATTTCTTCCGAAAGCTCAGATGAACGAATGGATGATTCACCTTCCGATAAAGTTACAGCTCTTTCAATTTCATTTTCCAATTGGCGGATATTACCCGGCCAGTCATAATTCATGAGGTATTTCATCGCTTCTTCGGTGATGCCGTTGATGCTTTTGTTCATTTTGCTGCAGTATTTATCCAGGAAATGCACAGCCAGCAGCGGAATATCGGATTTCCTTTCTTTAAGGGGCGGCACTTCGATGCGGATCACATTCAGCCGATAAAAAAGATCAAGACGGAATTCGCCTCTTTCCACCTTTTCCCGCAGAGAAACATTCGTGGCGCAGATCACTCGCACATCAACGTGTTGTGTATTGGTAGAACCAACTCGTTTGATTTCGCCTTCCTGCAGGAAACGCAATAATTTAACCTGGGTAGAAAGGCTGATATCAGCGATTTCATCCAGGAAAAAAGTACCGCCGTCCGCAATTTCGAAAAGTCCTTTTTTATCGTGAGTGGCACCGGTGAATGAGCCTTTCATATGTCCGAATAATTCGCTTTCCAGCAAAGTTTCGGGTAGAGCGCCGCAATATTGAGCTACGAATTTATTATTGCGCCGGTTGCTGTTGTAATGAATAGCCCGGGCGATCAATTCCTTGCCGGTTCCGCTGGTACCTTCCAGGAGAACTGTAGTGGTGGCATTTTTGATCTTTTCGATCATACGGAATATTTCCTGGATTTTTTCACTTTTGCCTATGATATTGGTGAAAGTACTTGATTCAGCCAGTTCCTCTCTGATTATTTCGTGAGCTTTCTGCAATTTTTCGTAGGAAATATTTTCCACTATCACCACTATCTGGTTGCATAAAGCGCTGATGAGATTATACGTTTTCTCTGTGAAGTAGTGATTTCCCCTTTTGGTGAAAAGACAGATCACACCCTTTTTCTCGTTTCGCACAGTGAGCGGGTAGGTGATGATGTTGTTGTATTGCGGAGCAAAATGCGGTTGCTTATGATTCCGACTAATTCCATCATTATAGGTTTGCTGCACCAGGTCCATCAAGATCGGAAAGTCAATATCCTGATTTGAGAAGTTATTCAATAACAAATAATCCCATGAATCTTTTAACTGTTTGTTATTATAAAGGGCGAAAATTCCGCTGTCTGCTTCGGCAAAATCCACTAACTTATCCAAGGCTATTTCCAGCAGAATATCAAAATCGGTAATAACGTTGAGCTGCTGTGTGATCTCGTAAAATTTATTCAGCATCGATTCCTGAACTTTAGATTCTTTCAGTTCTTTTTCATATTTTGTATTGATTTTCTGGATCAGGATATCATTTTTTTCCAGGAATTTTATCGCTTCAAATTTTTGAATGATTTTTTTATTATCATTCAAAATTTGCAGTGCCTGTTCCCAATCTTCTTTTATAAGCAGCAATTCAGCATACTCAAAATTTGCCATGGCGAGTTCGAAATTGTTGTTGGTTTTCACAAATTTTTCTTTGGCTTTCTTCAATAGATCCAAGGCTTTATCGGTTTCATCTTTTTCCATAAGAGCGCGGATGTAATAGCATTTTCCGATCTGGAATTCGTTTTCCAATTCTTCGGCTAACTTCAAAGCCTGGTCCAGATAGTAATTTGCACTTTCAAAATTCCTGGTGCTGATAAAGAAGATGGCGTGTTTTTGAGCGCCTTCCAAAATTTTATCTTTGGCATCTAAACTCTTGAAGTAATCTGAGCTTTCCACCAGATAGGCATAAGCTTCCTTGAACTGATGCAGTTGAGTGAGCACACTACCCAGGTTTCCAAATAACTCAGCTCTGAGAAAATCATTTGATATCACGGGAAGAAGTTCCTTGGATTTCAAATAAAAATCATAAGCAAGATTGTATTCTCCCCGTTTTTCAAACAGCTCGCCTATATTGTTATAATTTTGACACAATCCTTCAGTCAGATTATGCTCTTTGGATTTTTTTACGGCCCGTTCATAATAATCGATCGCCTTGGTAAAATCACCGGCCCGGAAATACATGGCTCCCAGAGAACTATAGCTGGAAACAACAATAATGTACAGATTGAATTCTATGCCGATCTTCAAAGACGACCGATAAGATTCTTCTGCTTTGTCATATTCGGCATTATTCATGTAGGTGATTCCAATATTGTTGTACAAGTTAGCAATTACCGTTCTGCCACCCAGCAGTTTTTGAATACGGATGGCTTCATTAAAGTATTTTAGACATTTCTTATAATCACTGGTATCTTCGAACATGCTGCCCATGTTGTTGTAGCTAACTGAAACGCCATTAAGATTATACCTTTGTTTATCTAAATTCAGGCTTTTCAACATCAAAGTTTCGGCAACTTTGCTTTCACCCCGATAGCTGGCCAGAGCACCGAGATTATTGTAAATGGCAGAAAGACCTTCGAGATTGTTCACTTTCAGATAAAATTTTTCTGATTCGTTAAATTCGGATTCTGCTTTGACCCAGTCATTCAAAAAATAATAAATTTTTCCTCTTAATTTTCTACATTCGGCCATAATGTTATAACGGGTTTGTTCATCTTTGTTTTGATCGGCAATACGATAAACTTTATCGATCAGATCCTTGGCATCATCAAATTCTTCCAAATCCATCAATATTTCAATTTTTAGAAGAAGGAGAGGATATTCCACAATTTTATCTTTCGGTTCAGGAGTGTATTTTTTAATAATTTCCAGAGCGTAAGCTGATGAACCTACTTTTTTCAAACTCCTTGCCAGCTCCATCACAATTTCATCCAGAGGCAGGTTATTTTCCACGCAAATTCGTAAAGCGCGCCGATAATATTCGGAAGCAATGTCATATTTTCCCAGGTTATGATAAGCTTTCCCCAGATTTTTTATTGCATCCGCCTGCTCAGGGAGAGAAATTTGCATTTCCATTAAAAGCTTATAAAGTTTTACATTTGCATCATAATCAAACAGCTTTGAAATTCTATTCACTATTCTCAGGATCGTGTCAGGATCATATTTTTTAATCGAGATCCGCAGATCATCAAGGTGTTCAGGAGTTAATACTTTAGACACGTTCTGATAAATCTCATCCTGTTTTTTGGCACTTAGTTTGGCAAAAAAATCTTTTCCGTAAACCGTTTTTTTGGAATGGTATTTGCCGTTCAGCATATAAATTATGCTCTGTTTTTTAAGAAAATTCAAATCTTTTGTAAAGGCAGTCTGTCCAAAAATTTTCTTTAACGTGCTATCCGAGGCAAACGTATCCAACAACAATATCGTGTAATACAACGTTTGCTGTTTTTCATTAAAAGTTTCGATATTATTACGAATTATGTTCTTAATACTGAGTTTTTTATCCAGAAATGCGGAGAAATCAATTTTCTTTTTATCGCTTTTAATGGAATGAAATAAAACATAGCTAATGGTTGCCATGTTTCCTTTCGTAATATTTTCTAGGATTTCGCTTTCGGAATAATAATCATTTTTGCTGTCCGGGAATAAGTTTGATAATATTTTCTGCAGATTCTCCTGAGTAGGTTTGGGAATAATGACCTTTTCGGAAAAAGAAAAAGTTTTTCTACAGGTGAAAAGCACAAATTGAATGGGAACATCTTCGGAATATTGCACCAGATATTGAATGAAATCCAAAGAGTATTGATCGAGGCCGGAGGTTTCATAAAGGATAATAGTTTTGGGCTTCAAGATTTTTCTCTCAGTCATTTTCTCGGTGAGAAAATAGAAGAGATCATATTTCTGCTTAATCCCTAATTTTTCAGCTTCGGCAATAAGTTCGTTAAAATCGCTTTTATTTATATCGGTTGTAAGCTGTACAATTTCTTCAAACTGATTGAAACGAAAAAGCTGCGGAATACAATACTCTGCTTCCTTATTTTCCATACTGAGTTTCTCCAGCAGTTGCCGGAAGAAAAAAGTTTTTCCGGAACCAGGTTCGCCCACAATCTCTATAATTTTGCTTTGTTTGTGCTGGAGTTTGGTATAAATATTGAGAACTAAAGTCTGGTCATTAGTGATAAAATTTGAGAGCATCTGAACTATTCGATCTTCCATAGTTTACTCCTCTTCCGCAAATTCCGGTAAACCATAAACAACCCCTTTACCAATAAAATCAGGAAAAATAAAATGTTTTGAGCTATATATTTGTCAACTAAGTTTTTCTGTGTGTAAAAAAAAGTGACAGTTGATTGTTTATAGATTAGTTTGTGGTGCAAAGAAGTTGAAATTCATTTTTTTTCTGAAAGAATCCTTAGAAGTTCGGTTTTAATCTTTTGCGGTGAAATGCTCTGCATGCAATTGAAATGAGTCAACGGACAATTTTTTCCGCCATGCAGAGAGCAGGGTTGACAAGCCAGATCTGCTATCAGGACAATAGCTTTCTTATTGAGTGGAGCGAATCCCAAACGGGGATTTGTAGCACCGAAAATGGCGATTTGAGGTTTTTGCAGAGCAGCAGCAATGTGCATCGGTCCGCTGTCGTTGGAAATGACTGCATCAGCTTTTTGCATAAAACTGATCAGTTCGGCAATATTCAATTTTCCTACAAAATTGATGATTGGACGATTCAGCAGTTTCCGGAGATCAGAGATCAGATTTTTCTCCGCTGCAGAACCCAGCAGGAAAATGTTAAATTTCTCATCCAACGAATTGATCATTTCTGCCAGTTGCTCTGTTGGATATTGTTTGGTTTTATGCAGCGCTCCCGGAAAGATAGCAACGTTGTGTTTATTTGTTTCAAATAAATCCGCCAACTTTTCGTTCAATTCATTTTTGGGGTAAAGTTCAGGATTTGAAATTTCCGCTTCAATTCCAGCTTTTTTCAGAGCTGAAAAATACAGTTCAACTGTCGAAGAAATTGATTGG
This sequence comes from Candidatus Cloacimonadales bacterium, assembly GCA_030656075.1. Lineage (GTDB taxonomy): Bacteria > Cloacimonadota > Cloacimonadia > Cloacimonadales > TCS61 > B137-G9. The sequence continues at coordinate 23,014 of JAUSOT010000133.1, read as the reverse complement.
TTGGTTTGGTGCTGCACGATTTTCCAGCGTAAATGATGATGTTTGTTATAAGTTGCCGTATTTTTGCCATTTACGATCTTTTTGATAAGAAATGTATTGAATTTATTATGCAGGTCGATCACCAGATCAAATCTGTTTTTTGCCAGTTTTCTCAGTTTGGAAAATGATTTGTATTCTCCCCAGACATGGATTTGATCAATGCATCCAAAAGCTTCGACGATCGGTACAAAAGCTTTCTTGGTGATGAAATGGATTTCCGCATTCGGATACTTCTTCCGCAAAGCTGCTGCAACTGATTGAGTGAGAACGATATCACCGAGAGAACTGAGCCGGATGAGGAGAATTTTCATTTGTCGGAAGCAGGATTGTCAGGATTTGTAGGATTTGCAGGATGAGAGAAGGATTTTGTTTTCATTTGAACAGACGTTTTGTCTCTAAACTCGTTGAACCAAAATTTATTAGTAAGCCAACTTCAAGGTTAAAGACTTTTAGATAATTCTTCCCTTGAACTAAGTGTACATCATCCAGCTTTGCTAATGCTTTTAATTCGACAATAACTTTGTCTTCTACAAAAAAATCTATTCTTCGTGTACCTACCATTTCATTATTGTAATAAATTTCCATCTCTTTTTCTCGTTCATAAGATAATCCTGCATTTTCGAACTCTTTTGCCAGACATCTTTGATAAATAACCTCTTGAAAACCGCAACCCAAAGCGTTGTGAACTTTCATGGCACAACCAATGATTTTATAAGTCAATTTGTCATCTTCGAACATTCAGTCTCATCCTGAAAATCTTTTTTAATCCTGTTAATCCTGCTTCAATTCTTTAACAATCTCTGCAACCTGCTTCATTGCTTCCGGGATTTTTGCCACATCTTTTCCGCCGGCCATTGCCATATCCGGTCTGCCACCGCCTTTGCCGCCAACCAGTTCTGCAACTTTTCCAGTAATTTTTCCAGCATGATACTTATTGATTAAGTCTTTGGTTACTATCGTTAAAATAGATACTTTCCCATCGATTTCGGCGAAAAGCACGCCAATGCCGGATTTTAATTTATCCTTTAGTTGATCGCCCAATTGCCGCATTATACCAGGATTGGGAACGTTAACTCTGGCAACGACAACTTTAATGCCATTCACTTCTGCTGCTCTTTCGATCATCTGATCCAAAGCGCTGCCGGCCGATTTGACGCGAACGGCTTTAAGTTGAACATGCAGCTTCTTATTTTCCGAGATCATTTTCTCGATCTTTTCCAGCACGGTAGCCGACGGAGCATTTAAATGCCGGCCAATTTGATCGATTTCATCTTCCAGAACTTTCACGTATTTCTCAGCCTGAATGCCGGTGATAGCTTCAATCCGGCGGATTCCGGCTGCAATGGAAGATTCGGAGGTTATTTTGAAAAATCCAATCTCACCGGTGAAGTTGAGATGCGTTCCGCCACACAATTCTTTGGAATAATCGCCGATAGAAACAACCCGCACATTTTCGTCGTATTTTTCACCGAACAAAGCCATTGCGCCCGATTTTCTGGTTTCTTCGATTCGTTGAATTTGGATGTTCAAATTGAGGCAATCCCTGATTTTTTCATTCACGGCACGTTCCACCATATCCAGTTCAAGGTTGCTCACCTGCTGAAAATGGGTGAAATCGAAACGCAGATGATCGGGATGAACCAGGGAACCTTTTTGCTGAACATGATCCCCCAGAATATCGCGCAAAGCTTTATGCAGAAGGTGAGTTGCGGTATGATTACGGGCAATGTTTTTGCGTCTTTCTGGATCGATCTTTGCCGTAACTTCATCCGATATTATTTCTCCGGAAAGCAGCTTGCCAAAATGGAAGAACACTTCATTTTCTTTTTGAACTTCATGTATTTTTGCTCTGAAATTTTCATTATAAATCTCACCAGTATCCGACACCTGCCCGCCCGATTCAGCGTAAAATGGCGTTTCCTCCAGCACGATGATAACACCCTGCTCATCATCGACGAAATGCTTGATCATGCGGGTATGAAGATAGTTTTTATCATAACCGGAGAACCTGGTTACAACGGATGAACTCAGTCCCAGTTTCTCCATTTGACTGGTTCCCATATCGAATTTATTAGCTTCCCTGGCTCTGGTTTTCTGTTTTTCCATTTCTTTTTGGAAGCCTGCTTCATCCACGCTCAAGCCTTTTTCTTCCGCCATGATTTTGGTCAAATCGAGTGGAAAGCCGTAAGTGTCGTAAAGTTGGAAAGCGTCTGATCCTGAAATTGAAGTAATATCATTGATAGTTGTTTGATTAATTTTTCCTTTCGTAAGTAGATTAGTCGTTATTTTAGATAATTCTTTGAAATTAAGATTTTTTAATTCGTCAGAAATTTTATCTTTTTCTCTCATATCTACTGGTAATAAATTAATAACTCGAATAGCTTTCTGAGAAGATGCTGTTAAAACCTCCGTATATCGTGCCAGTCCATTATCCAAAGTTTCATTAAATCTTTTTTCTTCAGCTTTGATGATCATTTTGATGTGAGTACGCTTTTCCTTCAATTCATGGAAGTGATCTCCCATCACCTTGATAACAGTATCTACCAGTTCATGCAGAAATGGTTCTTTCAAACCCAGTAAATGACCATGCCGGGCCGCCCGGCGCAAAATACGGCGTAGCACATAACCGCGTCCTTCGTTGGAAGGCAAGCCGCCATCAGCCAGGGCAAAACTGAGAGCGCGAACATGATCGGCGATGACGCGATGGGAAGTGCCGCGTTCATCTTTAGAATATTTCACTCCGGAAATACGTGCAATTTCTTCAATGATCGGAACAAAAAGATCGGTATCGTAGTTGGATTTTTTATTTTGCAGAATCTGGCAGATGCGTTCAAAACCGGCGCCGGTATCGACGTGTTTATTTTTAAGATGGTGCAATTCCCCGTTCTCATCCCGATTGAACTGAATGAAAACCAGATTCCAGAGTTCGATGTAGCGATGACAATCGCCGTTCACTTTGCAAACATGATTCGGGTCGTGCTGCAAATTGCAGAATTCGCTGCCGCGATCGATGTGAATTTCCGAGCAAGGACCGCAAGGTCCGGTATTTCCCATTTCCCAGAAATTATCTTTATCGTCGTGATATTCAATATGTTCCGGATCGATATCGGTTTCCGATTTCCAAAAATCATAAGCTTCTTGATCGGATGTGTGAACGGTTGCATAAAGCAACTCTTTCGGAAATTTCCAAACTCCTGTCAGCAATTCCCAAGCCCAGCTGATAGCTTCTTTTTTGTAGTAATCTCCAAAACTCCAATTGCCCAGCATTTCAAAGAAAGTGTGATGATAGCCGTCTCTGCCCACTTCGTCCAGATCGTTATGTTTGCCGCCAGCCCGAATGCATTTTTGAGTGTTCACAATCCTTGGATATTTTGGCTCCACCTGCCCCAGAAAAATATTTTTGAACTGGTTCATACCGGCATTCGTAAACAGCAAGGTCGGATCATCGATCGGTATGACTGGAGCGGACGGAACAGCTTTGTGCTGCTTGCTTTCAAAAAATTCTATAAACTGCTTTCTGATTTCTTTACTGCTGATCATTGTTTCCTCTTAAAGTAATTCCAAATTTAATAAATGAAATTGTCTTAAAATCTTTCGAACTGGCTGAAAGTAATTGTTCGTTTATTCTTCCGGAAATTAATAATTTTTTCAGTATGACCATAATATCATTCACTAATTCAGGAACGTTAGTTTTTATGATCATTTTGATTTTCTCAAGATCAACACCCAGGTAGTCATGTATTATTATATTTCTCAGAAACTTGATTTTTTTCCATTCAACATCACAAAATTCGTCTGTAAATTCTTGGCTTAATTTACCGGAATATTCTCCGATTTGCGAGATATTCATTAAACAGGCATTTTGTCCGATTCGTGTTTTAAGTAATTTATTCAAATCTTTATATTCAATTTTATAACTTTCTATATCATCACACATTTTTAAAATTGCCAACAGGAAACCAGTATCTTTTTTATACATAAATTGCTTCTTCATCAATTAAAAATTTCATAAAATGATAGAGGGTTTCTCTTTTCACGATATCTACCTTTTTATGAAATTTACTTTCTAAAAATATTCTCAATTCCTCGTCTAATATCTTTTTCCCATCCACAATTATATCGATATCACTTCCATCGTTTTCCATGTCGTTAGCATAAGATCCAAATAACCCTATTTTGGTAACATGAAATCGATCCTGAATTTCCTTCTTATTCATATCCAGTAATGCTATTATTTCATTTTTCTTCATCATTCCACTTATTTATCCTCAAATCAATTTATTTCAATCATTTAATTTATTGGCGGGCATGAAATTGTCAACCAAGATAATGTGTAAAGAAAAAAGATGTAGATGGATAATTGAATTATGAAATCTCTTTCAAAAAAACTATTTGACGTATTTTAATTAAGTTCATGTATTTGGCTTTATACAAAGGAGGCGAAATGAAAGCTCTGGCTGTATTTTTTTTGTTGTTACTAGGGCAGTTATTTTGTACTGTTTCATTTCAGTATCAATTCGATCTCCCAAAATACGATCCGCAGGATGAACTTAAACAAATTCTTCTATTTGACCTGGATAATAATGGTTCAGATGAAATTGTAATCACATATACAAATAGCGACATATTCCGCATTGTTGTATATAATCAATCCGGCACAATTTTAGATTCAAGAGATTACGCAATAACAGAAAATTATCAATACCACAAAATTCATTTTGTCAGGCTCTTCAATACTCTTTATTTTGTTGCAAATATTAATCTTACTCAGATCGCAGGAAACCAAGTTTCACGTTATTGCAATCTGCAAGTTATAGATTGGCAACCGAATACAATTGTTGATGAAATATCATTTTTAATAGGTCAATATACAAATTATGGATATTCAAGTTATAATTTTTCTACACATCTGATAAAAGATAAGCTTTGGGGATCAGGAGCATACCTGTTTCTGGGAATTTCCAAAATCCACCACTGGGGTGATGAATTCGACAGTGGTTCGAGCTATCTAAGCAGGCTTTATCAAATTCTTTTCAATGGATATAGTTTATCATTAATGAATGAGTTTGATGATAATGGTACAAGCGTTAGATTTATTGATAACTCGACCTTCTATTCTTCAGGTTATCATTCATCATCTTCCTCTGTAGGAATGGGTCAAGCCTGGGATGGTTCCCGAGCTTACTATGTGAAAGAGTTGAGTTATTTCAATTCAAATCCCGTACAAACAGTATTTAGCGCATCCGGTAACTTCTCAGGTGATTATATGAGTAATACGATTTACAATCACTATCCTGGAGGATTCAGATTGCTGAAACAATATAATGATCCTTGGAATTATGGTTATCCATTTTATTTCTACCGGATCGATAGCGACGGAAATAGCTATGTATTTGCAAATTATGATCAGAATTCTAATGCGCAACTTTGGGAATCCGATTTCAGTGAGTTAAGAAATCTGGGATATGGAACTGAGCTTTCATCAACGATCAACACAAATCAAGGTAATCAATTTGTTCTGTATTTTGGTAGTAAATATCCCGATCTTTATTATCTGGAAATCCGTGATCTGATTTCCGGTGAATATGTGATTGCCGAAGAAGCTCCTTTCCTGCCGATTACAATTTTAAAGAATGAAAATGATGATAATTTATATTTTATTTCCTCCAATTCTGGCTGTGATGTTTATGTGACCGATCCAATATCATTTCCTTCTATAATACCACATTTTACCTGTTCAGATACCCTTTCATATTCACCTTTTATCGCAGATTTCACCGATCATTCCTTTGGGAATATTTCAACTTGGGAATGGGATTTTAATAATGACGGTATCATCGATTCTTATGATCAAAATCCAGAATGGACATTTTATCAGACCGGATATTATTCTGTATCATTAACAATATCGGATGGGACTAATAGCGAAACAATAATAAAAGATAATCTAATTAGAGTTTTACCGCCGGAAGCTTCCTTCACACTCAATACTGCATATGGAGTTGTTCCATTAGCAGTTTCATTTACAGATGCAAGCATAGAAAATGTCGTTTCCTGGGAATGGGATTTTGAAAACGATGGAGTTATTGATTCTAATGATCAAAATCCAACTTGGATTTATGACGATATTGGAATTTACAGTGTCTCATTGACTGTATCAGATGGAACAAATAACGATACTTATCTACTAGAAGATTGTATTGAAATTCTTCCTTTTATTTTAGAATTTGATTCCGATCCGCATGTTGGATGGATACCTGTAATAATTTCATTTGAAGATTTAACTGAAGGAATAATCGATTCCTGGGAATGGGATTTGGACGGTGACGGGAATATTGATTCTTACGAACAAAATCCAGAATGGACTTACAATGAAATCGGCTGGTATGACATTTCATTAACTGTTACTAATTCATTTGATTCACAGACATTAACAAAAGAGAATTTCATACACACGCTATTTGTACATACAGGAGCAATATCCGAAAACACCTTATGGGATGTTGATACGGTTTCTGTTATGAGTTCAATTATCATTGAAGAAGACGCTACCTTAACAATATCTCCGGGAGTTACAGTCTTATTACCCATTTCATGCACAATTGATATTAGAGGAAATATTATAGCTGAAGGAACTGAAAATGACTCCATCTATTTTATCCCGTATAATTCAACTTGGTGGAAATCCATCATTTTTGATTACACTCCAGAAGATGCTGATAGTACTATTTTTAAGTTTTGCTCTTTTCAATATTCGGTTGCTTTCTCTCATTCAAATAATAATCCTACACGTGGTGGTGCTATATATTTTGATGATTTTTCTAAAGCAAAAATATCAAATTCCAGCTTTATTGGTAATGAAGCTGAGCAAGGAGGTGCAATCTATTTAGATGCCACATCTCCTGTTATTGATAATTGCACATTTTATGATAATCTTGCCGACGAAGGTGGAGCAGTTTACTGTTATAATAGCCTAACAGAATTCAATAATTGTAAGATATTGAGTAATCGATCAGACTGGGGAGCAATTTATCTAAGATATAGTAGAAATTCCATAAAAAATACAATATTTGCGAATAACCTGAGTGATTATGGTGGTGGATTGTATTCATATCATTTAAATCCACAAATAACCAATTGTGTATTTTGGAATAATGATGCTGTTTATTACAATCTTGGTGCGTCCATCTATTTATGTGAATCTTACCCAACAATAAAGAATTCCGTTTTTTGGCATTCTATACCTGGAAATGCGACAGGGCAAATATATCTCGCAGATGATGAATGTCTTCCCATTTTTGATTATTGTAATATCCAAAGTGGTTTCAATTCATTTAGTGGAAACGGTTCAATTAACTATCCTGATTCTCTGTTTACTAATAATATTGATGAGAATCCTGAATTCCAGGCACCGACTGTAACAATCGGTCTAACAAACGAAGTCTGGGATGCAGATTGGATGCTGACCACTTCTTCACCCTGTATCGATGCCGGCAATCCTGATCCAGTTTATAATGATCCAGAAGATTTTCAGAATCCAGGATTAGCGTTTTATCCTGCCCTTGGTACGATCACTAATGATATGGGTGTTTACGGTGGTCCAAATACTGCTGGTTGGTACTTCACGGGTATCAAAGATTATGAAATTAAGATTCCTCCAGATCATGATATTCTGGGTAATTATCCCAATCCCTTTAATCCGTCTACCACAATTGCATTTTCTTCGGAATTCTGTGATCAAGAAGTAACTATAAAGATCTTTAATATTAAAGGTCAGATCGTTCAAGAATTAAAACCGGGTATTTATTCCAATATTGTTATATGGGATGGAAACGATTTAATAGGCAAACCTGTTTCCTCTGGTATCTACTACTATTCTTTGTTTGTGAATAGAAAGAATATTGCTTCACAAAAGTGCTTGCTGATAAAGTAAATCCACCTCATTCTTTCACCCTGTCAAATATATTGTTGACTCTAAAACTGACTGGAATTTTTTGACTTAAAGAAATTAGAGGAAATATATAATAGGAGAAAAACCATGATAAAAGTAAATGAGCAATATTGTCCGCAAAACCACAAATGCCCGGCACAGCACCATTGCCCCGCTGGAGCAATTGAGCAGAAAAACGCCTTTTCTGCCCCCACAATAAACAAAGAAAAATGCACGGATTGCGGTCTTTGTACCCGTGTTTGTCACGTTTTTAGAAAAGCCTGATAACCTGACTATTTACTAACTTCCGAAATCTGATTTAGATTTCGGAAGTTTTTTTATTGCCCAAAATCCACCTTATTAGAACTTTACTGCATGAATGAATTTTCGAAGGAGATATTATGTTGGATTTCATTCCAAAAGAATCGCTATTCTATGTTTTACCGATTTTAATTTTCCTATCCAGAATATTCGATGTTACCCTGGGAACATTGCGGATCATATTTGTTAACCGGGGAATGCGCAATCTGGCGCCGATCATCGGATTTTTCGAAGTTCTCATCTGGCTGATTGTTATCAGCCAGATCATGCAGAGCATGAAATCTCCCATCAATTACATTGCTTATGCAGCTGGTTTTGCTACGGGTAACTATGTGGGAATCATGATCGAGCAGAAACTGGCAATGGGAATCACTTTGATCAGAATTATCACCCGTAAAAAAGCTCCTGAGTTACTCGTTGATTTGCGAGCCAAAGGATATTCGGTAACAAACGTTCCTGCTGTGGCAAATAGCGGTGATGTGGAAATTATTTTCCTTCCTGCTCGCAGGAAAGATATAAAACAGATCATTGATACCGTGAAAATCTATAATCCAAATGCATTTTATACCATTGAAGATCTGCGGCATCTCAGCCGCGGCGCTTTGCCGGATATTTCCTATGAATCTACAAATTGGAACAAATCCTGGAACTGGTTGTTCGGTTATAGAAGGAAGTCCAAATAAACGATGAAATCGATCAAAGAATTAGCCAAAAATCCAAATTTCATTCCAGGGATTTACAACTATTGCAACCGCTGGTGTGAACGTTGTTCTTTCACTTCCCAATGTGCCAATTACGCCATTGGAGAAGACCGTTTTGGAGATTTGAAAAACACCGATCTCAATAATGCACAGTTCTGGGAAAGGCTGGCCGGTGTTTTGAGCGAAACCATGGAAATGGTGAGAGAAAAAGCCCAGGAATTTGGCATCGATCTGGATAATCTGACAGAAGCTGAGAAAGTTCCGGATTTTGAAGATATGGAAAGTCATTTTCTGGTGCAGCTTTGCCTGAAATATGAAAAGCTATCAACTGAATGGTTCAAAGAATCTGTTTATGTAGATTTGGAAACTGCAGAATTTATTGAATCCAAACAAATCGAACTTAAAGATGCAACGGAAGTTATCCGCTGGTATCAATATCTGATTGAAGTGAAATTCCGTCGAGCTTTACTCACTTTTACGGAAGAAGATGAGGAATTTACTCTTATAGATAGAAACGGTTCTGCCAAAGTAGCTTTGATCGGCATCGACCGCTCTCTGGCCGCCTGGAATGTGATCCTGAACGTGATCAAAGATCAGGCAAAATCAATTTTGGAAATTGTGGCTTTGCTCCGCAGGATCAAAAAAATAGCTGAAAAACAATTACCCGATGCTCGCAGCTTCATTCGGACGGGACTGGATGAATAAAACCTTGAAAAGGCTTCTTTCACCGATTCATTCAAGTCAGCGCTTTCAAGGTTGGAATTACTTCAAAATTCGGTGGCTATTTTCTTTTGATGGGAAGAAAAGCTGCAAGAAAATCCAAAAGATTCTTCGAGGGTGAAGCTAAAAGAAACCTCAGAAAGACAAAATCGATATTGTTATTAGAAACCGTTGCGAAGGTCAAAAAAAAGCAAGAAGTTCTACAACCGTTCGCAAGGTTTTATCCGTGTTTATCTGTGTAAATCAGCGGCAAAAAAGAAGTAAAACTTATAAGATTTTCAGGAGATTCTTCGTGTGTAAAGCTAAAAGTGAACTCAGAAAGACATCATTTTTCTTCGTGGTTCGTTGGTGTTCTTCGTGGCTTATCTTTTGTGCTTTTTGTGGCTATTTTATTGATACTGCAATCGATACAGATCGTAATACAATCCTTCTTTAGCCAGCAGTTCCTGGTGATTGCCTTCTTCCACGATCTCGCCTTTGTGCATCACAATGATGCGATCCACATGCTGAATGGTGGAAAGCCGGTGGGCAATGATGATGGAAGTTCTGTTTTCCATCAGTTTTTTCAGGGCATCCTGAATCAGGATTTCCGTTTCGGTATCGATATTGGAAGTCGCTTCATCCAGCACAAAAATAGCAGGATCATAAGCCAGCACTCTGGCGAAAGCGATGAGCTGGCGTTGGCCAACGCTGAAAGTAGCCCCGCGTTCCATCACCGGTTCCAGATATTTTCCCGGCTGAATATCGATGAAATCATGCACATTCACATAGCGGGCTACTTTTTCCATTTCTTCTGCAGAAATAGACTCATCGCTGAGCACGATATTATCTTTGATCGTGCCGGAAAACAGGAACACATCCTGCTGCACGATGCCGATATTACGACGCAGTTCTTTCAAATTATATTCGTGAATATCTTTCCCATCGACCAGAATCTGTCCTTTCCGGAATGGATATAATCCCGACAAAATACTGATGATCGAAGTCTTACCGGAGCCAGTATGGCCAACCAGCGCCACTTTTTCTCCCGCTTTCACTTTGAAGGAAATATCTTTCAGCACATTACCGCTGTCATTGTAGCGCAGCCACACATTTTTAAATTCGATCTCGCCCTTCAGATTGTGGGAAATGTCATTGGATTTATCCAGCCTGTAATCTTCGATGTCTTTATCCATCAGATCAAAAATCCGCTCCGAACCGCTCATGGCTGCCTGCAGAATATTGAATTTTTCACTCAAATGATCGATCGGTTCAAAGAATCTATCCAGGAACCAGAGAAAAACCATGAACACCCCGAGCGTGATCCTGTCCTGGATTATCTGTCCGCCGCCGTACCAGAGCAAAATAGCCACGGCAATTCGGCGGGTGGAATTTATCGCCGGACGGAATATGGCAAACAGCTTCAACATCTTCATGGATGCGCCATAATACTCCCCATTGATGATCTTGAATTCGTCCACTTTTCGTTTGTATTGGTTGAACAATTGAATAATCTTGAAGCCGGAAATATCTTCGGAAAGGGTGGCGTTGATATTAGCCAGTTTGCGGCGCACGAGCCGGTAAAGTTTGCGGCTGCGATTGATAAAAACCGTGAATAAAACTGCCGTAACCGGCAGAATTGCAAATGAAACCAGCGCCATTTTCCAGTCATAAATCAGCATCGCCACCATGATGCCGACCAGCACGAACATTTCCTGGATGAGTTGGATGAGTCCGTCGCCCAGCATTTCGTTCAGCGTACCGATATCGTTCGTAACCCGCGTCACCAACCTTCCGATCGGATTTTTATCGAAGAAGGAAAGCGGCATTCTTTCCAATTTGAAAAATAAGTCGCGCCGCAGATCATACATCGCTTTTTGAGCGGCAACGTTCACATAATAAACCTGAAAGTAGGTGAAAACCAACTGCAGAGTTATAACTGCAAAAAACAGAATACCATATAAAATGAGTTTATCAAAATCCTTTTTCCTTAAAAGCCGGATATCTTCTTTGCTGATATTGCCTGCTTCTTTCATATCCGCAATCGTGGAATTCAAGATAACAATTTCTTGGTTGGAAATCTCGATGAAATCCTCGTTGGAAAGGATCTTCCGCACTTCTTCGGTATTATTCAAGACAGCAATTTTTTGCAGAATTTTGCCCGATTCCTGCAATTCTTCAATTTTAGATTTTGGGATGAAATTTATCTTTTTATGAGGAAAAATAAGATAACCATTTCCACCAAATTCGTATTGTTTGGATTTGATTCTGGGATATTCAGCCGAGAATTCCTCAGCTTGGGAAAGATTCTCAAATTTAATCAAATCGTTATTGGAAAGGATCACTCTGTCCACGGCGCGCTGAGTTATCACCGGACTTAAGAGATTCGTTCCTGTGATGAGCAAAAGCAGAACAAACGAAATCGCCACTAAAAGTTTATAGGGCTTCAGGTATTTGATGAGCCGCGTGAACAAAACCTTATCGTAGATTTTGCCTTGAAGTTGGTCTTCGACTAAACCTTTATCTATCTTGCTCATTTGGCCAGTTTCTCTTCGATCTGTTGCTTTTCATACAAATCGCGATAAATGCCGCATTTTTTCAGAAGTTCGGCGTGATTTCCCTCTTCCTCGATTTTGCCTTTATTCAAAACGATAATTTTATCGGCATGCTGGATGGAAGAAATTCGGTGAGAAATGATGATCGTAGTTTTATTTTTGCGCATCTTGATCAAGTCAACCAGGATGCCTTTTTCGGTTTTAGTGTCCACAGCCGAAAGAGCATCATCCAGGATCAGGATTTGCGGATCGGTCAGCAGGGCCCTGGCAATTGCCAGGCGTTGTTTCTGTCCACCGGATAAGGTTACGCCCCGCTCGCCGATGATCGTGTCGAAACCTTTTTCAAATTCGATGATCGAATCGTACACCTGCGCTTTTTTCGTCACTGCTTCGATTTCCTGCCGGGTCGCTTCATTTTTTCCCAAACTGATGTTATTGGCCACTGTATCGGAAAACAGGAAAATTTCCTGCGGCACCATCACCAGGTTGGAACGCAGGGTCTCCAGCGGAATTTTATATATTTCATTATCGTCGATAAAAATCGTATTTCCGGGAGGATTATAAACCCGTGACAGCAAGTCGATGATGGTCGTTTTTCCACAGCCGGTTCTGCCCACGATCGCCAGGGTTTTTCCCGCTTCGATCCGGAAGGAAATATCGTCAAAAATTAGCTGAGATTCGTCTGAATAGCTGAACTTCAGATTCTGAAATGATATCTTTCCATGCAAAGTTGAAATATTTTCGTCGATATTTTTATCAACTATTTCCGGAGCAACTTCAAAAATGGAATTCAATCTTTTCAGGGAGGCTGTTCCCCGCTGGAACATATTCACGATCCAGCCGATGGCGATCATCGGCCACACCAGCATTCCCAGATACTGGAAGAAAGCGACGAATTCTCCCATGGAAATATCGTGTAGAATTGCTGCCTGCCCACCGTAAATGAGCACAATTCCCATGCAGATATTCACCAGCAGAAACATGGCCGGATGAAAAAGAGCAAAGATCTTTACCAGGCTGATATTATAATCCACATAATCCCGGGCAGATTTCGACATTTTTTCCAATTCCGCTTCTTCCTGCACAAAAGCTTTGATCACGCGGATGCCGGAAATGCTTTCCTGCACAATGCCGGACATGGTGGCGAAGGTCTTCTGTACCTGGCGGAATCTCACATGGATTTTCTTGCCAAAATACATGATGATCAAAGTGAGAAACGGCATCGGCATGATGGAAAGCAGGGTGAGTCTGAGGCTGATATCCACCATGAAAACTATCGACATTACAGCAATGACAATGATGTCCGCTCCGATCACAAAACCGAAGGCGATCAGCATGCGGACGGCGTTCATATCGTTGGTGGCATAAGCCATCAGGTCGCCGGTTTTGGCTTTGTTATAAAAATTCGCCGAAAGTTTCATCAGATGATCGTAATACATTTGGCGCAGATCGCGGTCCATGATCCAGGCGGTGCCGATGAAAGCGATCCGCCAGAAATAACGCAGGATGGTGATCAGTAGAGTAATTCCCACGATCAGCAGACTGGCATTCAGCAACATGTGCTGAGTAAAACCTGTTTTGCTCAGATCGTCGATCGCTTTCTGCATGATCTTGATCGTGTAAAGCTGGGCAGCATCGACGATCACCAGCAGAATGATGCCGATGATCAGTTTGAAGATATTCTTCTTGAGGAAGGGAATTACTTTTTCAAAGGTTTTCATGAAATGGTCAGATTATTCCCCATATTTTTCTATATATAAAACTGCACATTTCTTAGCCATGGTGCGGATCTTGCCGATATAGGCTGCGCGTTCCGTCACGCTGATCACACCGCGCGCATCCAGCAGATTGAAGGTGTGAGAACATTTGAGCAGATAATCATAAGCCGGATAAACCAGGTTCTTTTCGATCAGGAATTCCACTTGTTTTTCATAATCTTTGAAGGCGGCAAACAGCGATTTCACATCAGCTAATTTAAAATTAAATTCAGAATATTCTACTTCTTTGTCGAAGAAAAGTTCGCCGTATTTAGTGGTGTCATCCCATTGCAGTTTTTTGAAATCATCCACGTCCTGAATGTACATTGCCAGCCGTTCCAAACCGTAAGTCAGTTCCACGCTGACCGGGGAAACTTCGATGCCGCCCACCTGCTGAAAATAGGTGAACTGCGAAATTTCCATGCCGTCCAGCCAGACTTCCCAGCCCAGTCCCCAGGCACCCAGAGTTGGACTTTCCCAGTCATCTTCCACGAAACGGATGTCATGCTTTTCAGTTTGGATGCCGATTGCTTGTAAACTCTCCAGATAAAGTGTTTGAATATCATCCGGCGATGGTTTGATGATAACTTGGAACTGGTAGTAATGCTGCATTCTGTTTGGGTTTTCACCATAACGTCCATCTTTGGGGCGACGGCAGGGTTGAGCATACGCAACGTAAGCTGGTTTCTTTCCCAGAGCGCCGAAAAAAGTGGCAGGATGAAAGGTTCCGGCTCCCATGTTTTCATCATAAGGCTGTAGAACATTGCAGCCCTTTTCGGCCCAGAAATGCTGTAATGTTAGAATTATATCCTGAAAATTCACATTAACTCCAATAATAATAATTAGTAATATCTATTCAAAATAAGCGGCTCAAACGTCAAGCTGAAATTGAAATATGGATTTTTAGCAACTAACGAAAACGAACAAAAGCTAACAAAAGATGTCATTCTGAGGGATCTTATAGTTTTATTTTCGAAGAATTTCTCGAATTTCTTCCAGCTTCTGCCGTCCGTTCAACCATCTTGGTTGAATGAAAAGTTAAACAAGACCATCCTTGGTCTTGAATGAAAACACCAAAAAGGTAATCATAAATCTTTGGTTCAACCTGAAAGGATTGAACCAACAAATAGCGAGAATTGACTCACGACAAAGTGTTAGCTAAGAATTGCTCATTTTCGAAATCACCGTCCTTACTTAAAGTCTCCGCATTGAGGCAATTCCATAAGTAAGACTTGACTCGTGAACGAAGTACGAGTCGAGAATTGCGGTAAAAATGTCATTGTTCTTGCCCCAAGTTTTGCATCGGGGCAAGTCCAATGAGATTTTCCAAAACGATCAAACAGTTCGTTCTACAAAATTACTTGTCAGATTTGACTTAATTAAAAACATCGGGGCAATAGAAAATTAAATTTAATAGGGAGTTGATATGAACTACACTGATGAAAAAATCGTGAAAAGACAACGGACTTTTTTTTCGGATGATCTGGATATCACGAAGTGGGAAAATGTGGAGAGGGAACTGAAAAAACTGGAAGCTGAAAAGATAAACTCAGCGGATGACTTGATCGAATTCATGGAAAAAACCGGGGAGTTTGACGACATGCTGGGTGAAGAAATGGCGCAGCGTTACATCAAAATGACCTGCTTCGCCGATGATGAAGAAATAGAGAAGCAATACAACGAATTTTATTCCGGTGTGATGGCCAAAGTTCGTCCTTATGAATTCAAATTTAACAAAAAATTCTATGATAGTCCTTTCCGCCAGGAACTGAATGAAAAAGAATACGGTCATCTGAATCAGATCATTTCCAACGATATTGAGCTTTTCCGCGCAGAAAACATTCCTTTGAATGTGAAGGAAAGAGAATTGGCCAATAAATACGGCGGCTCATTTTCCAAATTGACCGTTACCTACAAAGGTGAAGAAAAAACTCTTTCCCAACTTGCTCCTTTGATGAAAGACCCCGACCGCAAAGTTCGTGAAGAAGTCTGGAACCTGCGGATAAATGCCTTAATGGGAAAACGCGCCGAATTCAATCAGCTTTTCGATGAAATGAAGAAGTTGCGCATTCAGCAAGCTAAAAATACCGGTTTTGAAAACTACCGCGATTACATGCATCAAAGAAAAGGACGCTTTTCCTACACTCCCGCAGATATTTATAAATTCCACGACGCCGTGGAAAAAGAAGTGCTGCCCTTCCTGCGAGAATTGAGCGAAGAACGAAAAGCAAAACTTGGTGTCGATAAATTGCGTCCCTGGGATACTTTGGTCGATCTGGACGGTAAAATTTTGAAACCGTTCAAAACCATCGATGAATTTGTGGATAAAGGCATTGATATTCTGTACGAAATCAAACCGGAATTCGGTATTCGTCTGAACCTGATGAAGAATTCCGATCTCTTAGATTTGGAAAATAGAAAAGGCAAAGCACCGGGCGGTTACAATTATCACCTCGCCGAAACAGGCGCTCCCTTCATCTTTATGAATGCCGTGGGAATGCATCAAAATGTGGTCACATTGCTGCACGAAGCAGGACATGCCATGCATAGTTTTGCTACCAATGATTTCAAAATTGGAGCCTACAAAAACACTCCCAGCGAAGTGGCAGAACTGGCTTCCATGAGCATGGAATTTCTTTCCATGAACCTTTGGAATAAATACTATTCGGATGAAGCAGATTTTAATAAAGCACGCAAAGACCAAATGCAAGGTGCTCTCAGCTTTTTGCCCTGGTGCATGATCGTCGATGCCTTCCAACACTGGATATACCTGAATCCGGATCATACTGTAGAAGAACGCGAAGATTTCTTTGCTTCGTTGATGGACCGCTTCAATACCGGCGTCGATTGGTCGGGATTGGAAGATTTCAAAAAGATCATGTGGCTGTTCCAGCTGCACATTTTTGAAGTTCCTTTCTATTATATCGAATATGGCATGAGTCAACTCGGAGCGCTTTCCGTTTACAAAAATTACAAATTAAGCGGCAAAGAAGAAGCTTTGCAGAAATATGAAAATTTCCTGGCATTGGGCTATTCCAAACCGGTGAACGAACTTTATGAAGCTGCCGGTCTCAAGTTCGATTTCAGCGCCCAGTATGTGAAAAAACTGGTAGATTTTGTGCGGGAAGAACTGAAGGAGATCAAATAATTTTCGGTCTTTTCGGGGAAGTGTCGGAAGAAATTTTGGTGAATTAGAAAAATCTATGTCTCAAATTCCAGTTGAAGCATTTTTTCAAAAAGCCAAATCTCTGTCCATCATCGATGTGCGCACAACGGACGAATTTGCCAAAGGTCATATTCCGGGAGCGATCAATATCCCGATCTTTTCCAATGAAGAACGGATAATAGTCGGCACCAAATACAAGCAGCAAAGCCGCGATACAGCCATGGCGGAGGCGATCCATTTCATTTCGCAGAAAGTCGATTTCTATCTGGATGAAATTGCGAAACTGAACCGCAAAGAAATTCTGGTTCACTGCTGGCGAGGCGGTATGCGCAGCGCTGGAATGGCCAGTCTTTTCCAAGCTGACGGTTACAAAGTTCATATTTTGGACGGCGGTTATAAAAACTATCGCAATGCGGTTTTGAAAAGTTTTGATCAGCCGTTAAAATTGTTGATACTCGGTGGTATGACCGGCTGCGGCAAAAGCGATGTACTGAAGGAAATCGAAAATTTGGGAGAGCAGATCGTGGATCTGGAAGGGATCGCTCATCACAAAGGTTCGGCTTTCGGCGCTTTGGGACAACTTCCGCAACCAACTATAGAACAATTTGAAAACAAGCTGCATGCCGTTTTTTCCAAACTCAATCTTTGCAAACCGATCTGGCTGGAAGATGAAAGCCAACTGGTGGGAAAAGTACGCATTCCTAAACCGCTTTTCGATCAAATACGCAAAGCAAAAGTATTCAAACTGGAACTTAGCAAGGAGCTCCGCATTAAAAGACTGGTTAACGAATATACAGATTTTGATAAAAATTTGATCGTCAATTCCATCCAAAACATCTCTCGTCGTTTGGGTGGAATGGCTACCAAACAAGCTATCGAAGCAGTTGAGAAAAATGATTTTACTGCCGCCATCGACATCGTGCTTTTCTATTATGATAAAACATATTCCTACGGCCTTTCCCAGAGGGAAGGACAAACGATAATTTCCTTAAAATTGGATGAGAATGATCCGAAGAATACAGCAAAAAAATTAATTGAAGGAGAACTATGGAAAAGCCCTGTTTAATTGATAAAAATGAATATCCCAATGATGAAGTTTTGAGTCTTTATCTCGGGAAAACAAAAACCATCTGGGATTCGTTCCTTGATTTTATCAAAGTGGAATATCCGGCATTTTCCACGGAATGGCATTATTATAACGATGGCAAGAGTTGGCTGTTTAAGATCACCAAAAAGAAAAAGACCATCTGCTGGGTATCTATTTGTGAAAAGATGTTTAGAACTACTTTCTATTTTCCGGATAGAGTGGAAGATTTATTAACCAACAGTAAATTGAAGCAGGAATACATCGATCGATTCCTGAATGGCAAAAGGTATGGGAAAATCAGAGAGGTAACCGTAGAAATCAGAAAAGCTGCAGATTTGGAAATGACTAAAATTCTGATCGAAATTAAAGAAAAACTGAAGTAAGATTAGATTCATATCGTAGTGGCGAATGTTAAAGAACTCCAACGCTTTTTTTCCGATTTCATTAAAATAAAATATTGACTCATTTTGTATATGTCAAAAATATACATCTGATATGGATGAGATGTTGATTAATTGTGAAGGTTTTGAATGGGATGACGGTAATTCAGAGAAAAATTGGTTACTTCACCAGGTCTCAAACAGCGAATGTGAGCAGGTGTTTTTCAATGAGCCCTCAATTGTCGCTGATGATTTAAAACATTCACAAATAGAAAAATGCCGGTATGTTCTTGGCCAAACTGATTCTGAACGATTATTATTTATTGTCTTTGCAATCAGAAACAAATTGGTGCGTGTAATATCAGCAAGGAACATGAATAAAAAAGAGAGAGATATCTATAATGAACAAAGATAAAAAGATTCCAAAATTTAAAAATGAAGATGAAGAAAGAAAATTCTGGAAAGAGGCAGATTCGTCTCAGTATATCAATTGGAAAAATGCTGATAGAGTTACTTTCCCAAAACTGAAGCCTTCAACTAAAACGATTTCTTTACGGCTTCCGAAGCACATGTTAGACGAAATTAAAATGATCGCCAATAAGAGAGACGTTCCGTATCAATCTTTGATTAAATTTATCTTGAAAGATAGAATTGATGATGAACTGAAGCATTCGGCAAAATAAAGAATCGACTACCATTGTTTTAAAATCTGTCAGATTTTGGGAACAGCGGTAACGTGATTGGCGGTAAGTTTCGACTCGAAAGACTGCGTCGAGTCGAAGCGAATAATGTATGTGCCAGCCTCGAGTCGTCGTCGCTACTCTTCTTACGACTCGAATACAATTTATAAAATGTTTGACAGAAAAAAGACAACTAATTTCTTCAATTTTAGATAATTAATTAGGAATGATAATCGAGGTGATTTGATATGACTTTTTCAAAAATTCAAAAAGAAGAATTGAAAAAAATGATTAAAATGAAACTTTCTAATGAGAACGAAATTCAAAAAATAATCTTATTCGGTTCATTTGTTAATTCCAACACTCCCAATGATTTAGATGTAGCAATATTTCAAGACAGTGAAGAAAAATACTATAACTTAGCGATGAGATACCGAAAACTTTTAAGAGAGATTTCAAGAATAATACCCTTGGATATTCTCCCTCTCAAAATGGGAGCGGAAAGCACTTTTTTGGATGAAATTGAAAAAGGCGAGACAATATATGAAAAGTGAAACAAGGACCTGGCTGAGTTTTGCAATAGAAAACTTGGAATCGTCTAAAATTCTACTTGCAAGCCAACTCTATAATCCTTGCCTACAAAATGTTCAGCAATCTGTCGAAAAGGCTTTGAAAGCAATCTTGGTTGAAAAAAAGCTAAAAATTACTAAAACTCATAACATTTTAGAGTTAAAGTATCTTTTGGAAAGCAGCAATATCAGGGTAATCCTTTCGGATGATGAATGCGATTTTTTGAATACAATTTATTTACCATCAAAATATCCAATAGGCAGTGCTTTGCCAGATTTCGATCCCGATGAAACAATATGCCGAGATGCAGTCGAAATTGCAGAACGAATTGTAAACTCGGTAAAAACATTATTATTATAAAAAGCTGTTGAGAAACTCACAAAATTGATTAATTTGGAATTTTGAATCTGTGCAAACTGAAATAGTCGAAAATTACGAAGACAATGAAATCCTGAGAAACGAATTCCACACTTTTGTTGTCCGGGTTTTCTCCGGCATCAGCTTCAAAGAATGGCATCCTACACGTGCTGGATGTGATTTTTGCACATCCTTTCGACTTGCAAGTAGCGAAAATCATCGAATCGGATTCGATCAAAGAGATCAAATATTACTTCCCGCCCGATCAACTCAAATACGATTTCGAAACAATCCTGAAAGATGATACCGGCTTGTTTGTACGGGGAGAATTCGATTTGGGAAATGAACCTTTCCGCTTACCGGAAACTGCTGTGACATAAGTGGCGGTAAGTTTCGACTCGAAAGAGCAGCGTCGAGTCGAAGCGAATAATGTATGTGCCGGTCTCGAGTCGTCGTCGCTACTCTCCTTACGACTCGAAAACCTGCCGAGTTTACACAAAATATTTGTCAGAAAAAGAGCATCCAATTTCTTCAATTTGTTGATGTTATTGAAATTCGGTTTCGCAGAGATGGAAAAAGATGTGTAAATATCGATTATCTAAGATGTTGCTTAATTTAGCAGGATATGGAATTTTAAGCAGTATAATGTATGTTAGCCTTTTCTTTCGTGCAAATACCTAATTCATAAGGCGCAATTTCAATGAACAATGACGACAAAAACATCGGACATTTCTTGACTTACGAATTATGGCAAGACGCCTTGAAATTAATAAATGCTCATGTTGAGGGACAAGAAAGCAATAAGCATTTCAAGAGTCTCAGCATGATTTATTATAAAAAATTAGGGAATGCAATTCAACAGTTAGAATCCATTGAATTTTTCGAGAAATACATAACCAACAACTTATTTTACGGTTTGGAAAATGAGTTCGCCATTTATCCATACATTACGCCAAAGGCTGGTTTAGGGTTGCGAAATTATAAGTTTTTGACTTATCCAATGCGTGCGGTATACGACTCCGTAGGTCTTTATGCGTTGAAATTATCCGACGAATTTCTAAAAAACTACTATCGTAAAAACCAAAATATTAGTTCTTTCTATGGTGGCGGGATTTATTTTGAAAACGGTAGACTGGTTGTTACTAAAAAAAATATCTATTTTTCATCATACTACCACAGGTTTCGTAACGTAGTTCGGAAAGAAATTAATGCTGATGGGGATAAGCAAGTAGTTGTCAGAATAGATATTCAAAATTATTATGATGAAATTTCAATACCGATTCTGCTGGAACACTTTGAGCAAAAATACAAAGATAGCGAAAAAGCCAGTTTCAATTTTGACACAACAACAAAGGAACAAATAGAGTTTTTGTTTCGATTTCTAGCCAACGACAGAATTGGTATTCCACAGTCAGATAACAGTTTAATTTCTAGCGTTATTGGTTATCTGTATTTGATATTTGGCGACTTGTATATTGATGACGAATTGAGAAAAGACCCAGAAATTCTTGAGCGATACAAAATCATAAGATACGTTGATGATATTTTTATATCGCTAAAATTCAAAGACAACATAGGTATTAACGAGCAAAAAGAGTACATTGAATCAATTGGCGCAAGAATTTCCGACCTGCTTTATTACAACTTGGGATTAAGATTAAATCCAAAAACACGCTTTTTCTGGCTAGACGACCCTGAGCAATTAAAAGAATTGAAATCATCACTAAAAAAAGTATCCCCGCGATATTATTCAGGTATTGATGACGCTGGCGATGAGACTTTGGATAACAAAATCATCAATGTATTTGATGAATTAAAAAGACTCAAAAAGTCCAGTATTGAGCCTGCAACTTTTCAGCACGAGTTAGCAGATGAGATTTTGAAAGAAGTTTTTGATAAACGTGTAACGCAATTATTGGATAGTTCAGAAAACAAAGAACGGATTCGCCAAGTTTTCAAAGATTTTGACTTCAATAGAGTTAAGGAATATCCTTTGCCGATGATTATTCTTATATTAAAGGATAAGACGGTAAAGGACGCATTTAGAGAATATTTGCTAAATCGAAAAAATATCGCTACAAAAGATGTGGATTTAATACTGATATATCTTTGTCAAATCAATTTTTCTGATAGCGATGTCCTTAAACTTTTAGAACAATATACGCCGATGAATAAGATTATTGCACGGATTACAAATCCAGATATATCTTATTCGCAGTCAGGTTATTATGGTTTGAATGATAAGCAAGTAGAAAAATTAATTCCAATGACAGAAGTTATTGAACAAGTAAGGCATAGAGTTTTCAATGAAAGAATAGGTTCTTATTCTGTGGCGTTAAACCATTTACTGAATGAATTGCATGGTATCTGTTATCAAATTGACAGCAATGTAAATAAAAGCAAGGATTACGACGCTAATAAAGTTGTTCAATTTTTGCAGGCGCAGGGCATTTCTTCCCAAGTATGTATTGGAGTGCGCAAGTTGTTTGACCGAAGGAATACAAATCAAGTTTCACACCCTGGGTCAGAAAACTTTCTTGCATGGAGTGTGTCTAAATTAGAGTATCAGCAATATCATGAAATCGTGTCCGAATGTTTAGGTGTTTTGATAAAATCAGCCTAACAAAGCGTTCGTGCGACAAGAAGTTGCATAATTAATTGTGGAGCAATGGTTTATCAAGCATTGACTTCACCTGATTTTTCACAATCAGTAGTCTACCGAAATGTGCGTTGAGAGTAATCTCGGGGTGCAAAGCTTTCGGGACAAAAGTT
>JAUSOT010000170.1 GCA_030656075.1 Candidatus Cloacimonadales bacterium | reverse complement strand
CCCTCAAAGCTTTTTAATTCAAGCCTGCTTAACTGATTTTCGCGTTCTCTCATTATGCCTCCTCTGGGCTTTATTTATTATATAATCTTACCCGAGGGGACATATGTCACTATTTCAATAATAGCATTTTATTTATTTTTTTATAATTTTCTGTGTTAAATTTGTAGAAATACAAACCACTGGCAACTGGTTTTCCTGCTTCGTCCCCACCGTCCCAAACCACCTGATGATAGCCGGAAGGCAGTATTTCACACACTAAATTCTTCACCATTTCACCTTTTATGTTAAAAACCTGGAGTTGGACAAATTGCTCTGTATGAAGTGAAAATTTTATTATCGTCTCCGGGTTGAACGGATTGGGATAATTCCCCTGCAAATCGGTGAATTGAGAAATTACGTCTTCCCAGGCTTCCGTATGCTGCACCTGCACGATATTCGATGCTCCCGAAAGAACACCACCATAATTGCCGATAACGTAATAACTATAGTTTCCTGAAGTCAGGTCTTCATCAGTGTAGGAAGTTCCCTGATAATTGATGATAATGTATTGTCCGTTTCGATAGACATTATACCCGGTCAAACTGCGCGAAGCGGCTGGAGCATCCCAATTCAGCACGATGTCGTTTTGCACCGATTCTGCCGTCAAATTCTGCGGAGTTGCCAGAACGATCGATACCTGCACTGTATTGGAAGGCAGAGATTCATAAATCTGATCATAAACAGCTCTCACAAAATATTCATGATCTCCTGCCGGTGCAAAGGTATTGGTATATGTTAAGGTAGCAGGATCTTCCAAAAAAACGAACAGTGAATTATCACGATAAATATTGAATCCAGCCAGGGTTCTATTACGATTTTCAGTTATCTTTTTGGATTGTTCAGATCCATCCCTGGAAATCGAATTATTTTTAGTTATGATCCTTGAGGTTCTGTCCAAAATTAAATCGGAATCCATTTCCCAGGTAAGTGTAATATCATTTGTATTAACTGAAGCAGTTAAATTTGTAGGCATTATCAAGAATTCCAGGTCAAAATCCAATTCCAGAGTTTGGGATGGATTAACCGACATCCCCGGAAATTCGACCTGCAGATACCCGGGAAGAAAAGCTGAAATATCATAGATACCGGCAATAACCGGTAAGGAATAATTTCCATTAGTTTCCGGTTGAGTTGTGAATTCTCCGGCTGAAATAACCACATCTTCCACATTTCCGTTTCCACCCTGTAATGTTACATTTCCGATAACGAATCCCATCATCTGCTGAGAGCTGCTTTCTAAAACAACTTCATCAATGTACCATTGGTTGATATTGAAGGAATTTCCGTCGAATGTAAAAGCCATCTGGAATGATTCCGATCCCACATCCGGTGTGGAAATCGTGAGGTTCTCTACTAGCGGTCCTAAATTTGCCGGCGGCCAGGTTTGAACTGTATTCCAGTTTACTCCATCACTGGTTGTCTCAAGTCGAACATTATAATTTCCACTGAAATTACTGATCATTTGTTTGAATTCCAGGTCAAGCGCACTGGAACCGATCGTGTTGATCGGATCGAGTTGTAATCTTTGAATACCTGTGGTAGAAGGAGACCAGGTGAACATTGCTTCGGGAGCAGTTCCACCGGCATTATTAGTAGAAGAGCCAACCCAGTTTATTGTACCGCTCGTAGAAGTTACCGACCAACCCGCGGGTGGAAATGTGTTAAAAGGTTCTAATACTGAAACCGGAACTTGAGAAATGATGACCGGATATGACCCGCTTGCCGTGTAGTTGAAATCACCTTCCAGCAGCCAGTCGATCATACAGGCATGTCCAACAGGTGCGGTTACAGAGGCAGTCACATTAAAAATGGCAGTCCCGATATTTCCTGCTCCGATATTGCCAATCTGAAAAGTAATCGAGTTCAGGGTGATATATTCATCGATTGTACTTATCGTGGAAAGCAGATCATAAGCTTCTGCTCCGCCCTCATTTTCAAAGGAAAAATAAAGATCGGCAGTTTCATTCGGATCAAGAACGTTATTGTCGCCGTCATCCACAAAGATGGAATGCAAAGATAGGAGCGGTGCAAAAACAGGCTGCGTGAGCTGCAGAGCCCAGGTATTTTCATTACTGACAACATTGATAAAAATATCAAAATAATGTTCATTGGGACAATCTTCCGCGACGATGAGATGGAAAGCCGTCAAGTTGGTGCCCAGGCTTCCACCCGAAATCGAACCGTAGCCGGAGGTATTTTGAGTTATCGTGATGTATTGATCATTGGCAGAAATTGTTGCAGAAACTCCGGTGGCAGGATTTTCCCCAATGTTATTCAGAATAATATCAAAATCGATGTCTTCCCCATATTCGAGCAAACCATTTTGATTGGGATCATCCAGCACGATGCTGTGCAGGAGAATGTATGGTTCCTGATAATCGATGGGAGAACCCGTGATGAACAAAGCCATTTCATTTTGCAGAACTTTGGCGGCAGTTGGATAGGAATTATTGAAGGTATATTCCAGGCCAATCTGACTGCTGGGATCTTCAATGCCGACCGTTGCATAGGCTCCATGTTCCACACTCCAGCCATAAATTCCCTGGTCAACATTGTTTATCGTCTGATATTGAAATTTGATCTGGCTGTCACTCTGGGAAGTAGGGTGAAAATTATTATCGTATAAGATCACCTGGAACGTTTCCAGGGCGTCGTTATAATCATTATGAAGCTGATCCCATTCAATTACGACCAGATGATTTACCGGATCGTGATACCAAAAAACTCCGCTGTTGGCAGTCAATTTCAAATCATCCCAGAAAGGAGCGATTATTGGAGATGGACCCAAAGGCCCGGGAATTTCCCAATTCATGAAAGAAAGCGAGGTCGATCCTCCCGGAGAAATCCAGCCGTTGGAACAGACAGTGAGCAGTTGATAACTTTCTCCGTAAAACCGGAAGCTGATGGGAAGAGTGATATCCTCCGAATCACCATTGTCGCCGCTGTCAAACAAAGTGAGTTCCGTTCCAATAGAATTGATCTCTATCCAGTCGTATTCGGGAGCTTCGATGTAGCCCACATCTCCATCGTCGTAAATATAATAGCCATAGGCATCCGGACCTACAGGATCGGTGACCGAAACTTCGCCGATGGGAATGATGAATTGAAGCGTCTGATCGAAACCGGCAGCATTAAAAAGCTGCAGATCAAAGACAACTTGAGTTCCAATGATAATTTGTGTGTCTGCCTGAATTTCAAACTGATCATCAATATTCTCAGCCTGCCCTCCGGCAGTGATTAATCCAAAAAAGCCGCTGTCATCCAGAATATCGATGAATTCATTTTCAGTACTTAAAATCCCGTAAACATTATCCACTTCTATAAAACCCACGTTATCGACAGTCACGCTGAGTTCAACGGTTTCTCCCGGTTCCAGAACTCCATTCGGATCATTATGGATCGTGTAACCTGAGGAATTCAGATTAGCTCCCTCCACTGTGAAATAGAGAAAATCCAGCCATTGATCACCGTTGGCATCGCTAATTTCCAAATCCAACCTGAGCTCGGTTCCACCCAGGCAGGCAGGATTGATCTGAATATCAAAATCATCAGCCGAAAAGACACTGCTTCCGGCAGGAATGCTTCCATAAGATTCTTCATTATCAGTAATTATTACATCATCTGAATTGCAGGAAAGAAGGGCTGTCACATCATTAGCAGTGAACGTACCGGAATTATGCAATTCTATTTGTAGTTCGATCGTTTCGCCAGGATTGAAAATATTATTATTGTTGCCGGAAGAAGTTCCGATGTTGTCATCATCGATCACGATGCTCTCGATCTGCACAAATCTATCGCTTTGCACCACATTGAAAGTTTCCAGCGCCGGTTTGAAATTATGTTTGGTCACAGTTAAATTTGCCGTTCCCAGATCGGCAGCATTCACATTCAAAACGATCTCGCCATTTTCATCTGTATAACCGGTGGCAAAAATCAAGTCATCACCCATCAAAGCGGTTACCCAGGCATCCTGCTGCGGAATTCCGTTTGCATCTGACACCTGCACGGTCATGTACTCCGCACCCAGATCGATCTGATCGGCAAAATTCACCAGAAGATCGGCTGGTATGTCGGTCCAGATTTCCATACCGGGATCGCCCATCAGATTATTCCAATAAGAAAACTGATACAAATGATTGGAAGGATTGGTCGGATAATTTTGATAAAGCGCCAATTTTCCCCGCACCAAAGCACCGCCCATATTGTAGATGCCGTCGGAAAATATTCCATAATAAATTCCTGCGTCGATACAATTATTGAAGCAGGTGTGAGTCATTCCGGTGGCGGTGGAGATGGCGGCAATTCCGCCTTTGGGACTGCCGGGGGAGCCAGTTTTCAAGAATCGTTCGCTGCGACAGTCGGTAGATCCGGCAAAATCTCCGGTCTGGCAGGTGATAGCCACGCAGACCGGCAGCATACTGCCGTTGGTCAATTGATCGATATTAGATGTTGTCCAGCCGCTCATTCCACCAAATCCGCGATAATTGAAATAGGCTACTCCGTTGTTGATGTTCGTGCTGATCTGACTAACCCAACCGCCGTTATAAACTTCTGTGCAAGCAATATTCGGGTGGGAATAATTTATCATATCCTTCACATGTTTTTTGGTGTCGATGGTGGAAGGACCTGAACCGTTTGGATCGCCAACCAGAACCGCTTTGCGATACCAATCTGTGGCATTCATGTACGGTTCTTTTTCATAATGAAATATCTTATAAAGGATCGTTTGCAGGTTTGTTTCGGAATTGATCGATAATCTGCCGATGAAAGCATCAGCCAGAATATCCGTTCCATCCAGGCGAACATAGCCCTGATCACCCTCACCGCCATCCATATAGTCGGTGGGAACGTTATAATTGCTCACTCCCGCATTCCCCACCAGACAGATAAATTCCGGGGGATTTTCCCAGGTATTATAGGCATTTTGAATGTAGTTTTTCACAGTTGAAAAGGTGTTGCCGGTTTCTGCAATACTCACAGAGTGAACTTCAAATCCCTTCTGGTGTTTCCAATCGAGCAGAGGTTGAAGTGTGTTCGGTATGGAAGTCTCATTGGCATAAATAAACAGATAACAGGGCTGCTGGAATATTTCATCCGTAATCAGGTCTTCATAATTCTGGATCACGGAGCGATAAAGCGGTTCAAATGCTTTGGACAGCTTGCCAGTCGAAGTTTTGCAGTTTGCTCCACCTGAACCGGTTGTATTCAATGAGATGTCCACCTTTTTTACAACTCTCAGTTCTTGATGTACCGGATCGTATTGGAATGGATTCACCGTCACGCTCACAATGCGGAAATCTCTCATTATAGCTGGTTCACCTATCTCAATGATCTTCTGTGGAAAAACCTCCACACCCTGATAAAACGATTCATCGATTTCAAATTGTCTGGTTATGATCTGGCTTTCCGTCGGTAGTTCCTGGCCGGGATAAACTGTGATATTGCTGAGATATTCTTCTTCCAAAATCGAATAATTGAAAGTAACTTCACCTTCATTCGGAATGGCATACAAACGAGTAAATTGCGGCAGAGAAGGCTTGCCAACTTCAAAGAACTCACCTTCATTATCGTATGTTATTTTGCTGTATTCAACTCCGGATTCATTGGCAGTTTCAAGATCGAAACCATCCAGAGAAAAGTGAACATTCGTAAAACTGATGCCGAATGATTCATGTTCAAAAAGCTGTAGGTTGGAACTATCTGAAAAATCGATCCATTCCGCAAACATCAGAAATGGTACTAAAATAATCAGAAAAACCGCAACTCTTTTCATTCTCACCTTTTTAAACTAATAATTATTATCCTTATAAAATGCAATTAATATTCCAAGAGAGAAAATCAAAAATCAGTTCAGCTAAATTAATTTCTTCGTTCTCAGAGTCCGAGAAAATTGGACTTCTCGTCCCGAGGAGTCCACACTGTTTCTTGCTTTCGTCCCGAAAACCAGCATTCAATTTTTCTCAGATCGGGACGATCTGGCAAAACATCTGGTTCAAACGAGACGATTGAACCAACAGAATTGTTTTTTTGATTCGGATGTCAATTTTTATGTTATACGTTTCGTTCACAAATCCCTTCTTCGGAAAAAAATCTGAAGGAATCACAAATTAGGAAGTCGAGTCCGAGAAAATTGGATTTCTCGTCCCGAGGAGTCCACACTGTTTCTTGCTTTCGTCCCGAAAACCAGCACTCAATTTTTCTCAGATCGGGACGATCTGGCAAAATACCTGGTTCAAGCGAGACGATTGAACCAACATTATTCTCTTTCTGTGGCATCTTATATTCTCCTCTTTTGAAGTGTAGCTCTCAAGAGAGGAGACAGTAGAGGTGAGTCCGCATCTACTTGCAACGTTCATGTAGAAACAAAAAGCCCCGATTTCTCAGGGCTAATATTTATCGCAAACAGGCTGTTTGCGGTACTATTTCATCAAGATCATTTTGCGGGATTTGGAAAAATCGGCTGTATTCAGTTGGTAGAAATATACTCCCGAAGCAACGCTTTTTCCGGCATCATCAGAGCCATCCCAGGATACAACTTTAGTTCCGGCAACCTGCGATTCATTGATCAAGCTCCGTACTCTCTGACCTTTGGCATTGTAGATCGTCAAATCAACTTTGCCGGATTTTGCCAAGTCGTATTTAATGCAAGTGGTTGGATTGAATGGATTTGGAAAATTCCTGTACAATTCGGAACGCAAGGGTGGAGGTTCGATTCCTGCCGAAGCACCGACAGAAGCTACAATTTTAAAGTCATCAATCCACCAGCCTGGATCATCTACCGATGCATCCGCAGTAATTATGAATCTCAGAAAAACAAAATTATCAATCAATTCAGAAACAGGAATTATCTCTCTCTTCCAACCTTCGGAATAACCGCTGTAAGATGCTAAAGCCGTCCAATTAGCTCCATTTGTAGAATACTCCACAGTACAAAAATCATTGTCGTGCTCGGTTTGATATTTGTGCCAGAAAACCAGCGCGGCATCCGTGCTGACACCAAACATATTGATGGCGATATTCTTCGTTAAAGTTGCTGCCGAGCCGTTTTGATAAAATTCATCAGGGCTGTCTGTGACGGAGTAATTTCCCAGAATGGAATTTTCGATGAGAGCCCAGTCGCCGTCCACGCTCCAGGCAGATAGATCAACTTCCCAATCTTCCTCAAAAATAGTTACTCCCGGTAGAAGTTCGATGTCCAGAGTCTGATTTCCGGCAGAAAGAGTTAAGGTTTGAATATATGGAACGCAGCCATCTGCAGTCACAACGATCTCATGTTCTCCTTCAAAGTTGGAAAAGCTGTAATTTCCACCTGTGAATGAGATCGTATCGGGATCGATATATTCATCGTTGAAAACGATAATTTCACCATCTACCGGCAGGCTGTCGCAGGTGATCGTGCCGCTCACATTCACTTCTGCCAACGGAGTGAGAGCGATATTGCGAGTCGTCCATGAAGAATTGTTCACCGTCACACTTTGCGTATGTTCTGCGTAGCCTTTTTTGGCGATTCGCAGAGTATAAGTTCCGGTAGAAATCGGACGCCAGTAACGTCCGTAAAGTTCATCGGAATATCTGGCATCGAAGAAAGATGCTTCTTTTTCTTCCACCAGATATCTGGCTTGCAGTGGATCACCGGTAACCGCATCCGTGATATGACCAGTGAGCATGGCTGCATCGGTATTGTTGTAACCCAAAGCGCGGTTCATCAGCCAGTAGGCTCCATTTCGGCATCTTTCACAAGTATCATCGATCAAATATAAAGGCGGGTCGTTGGTGGGCTGCATGTTCTGCGTGCCACATTCGATGAGAAGCTGGACTGTACCATAAGCTTTATAGAACCAGTCGTTGGCTCCACCTTTTCTACCAGTTGAAGCTGAAGAAGGGTATGGCACACTAACGCTTCCTTGTTTCATGATCCGGTTTGCTACGTTTAAGCCAATTGATGTATGAAGCTGAATATCAGGACATTCTTTCACGCCGTCCCAATTGAAAGAATAATAAACGTTTTCCGATAGCAATCCGGATCGTGAGGAATGCCAGGCTATTGAATAGATAAAGTGATGCTGAGAAGCAAAATCTCTGATCGTTTGAGATTCACCTTCACTAAAAGGTCCTGGACCGCGGTAATAATCGTTCCATTCCGCACCACTGCCTTCGTAGAGTTTTTCGCCATGAATCCAGTTAAAACTATAATTTCTGTTGGGATCCACACCGTCGATGTCTCCACCGGCACCGGGCACGAAATCAAAAATTCCGTTTTCATTGTTATCGCGTTTGTTTTTGCGGTAAGTTTCATCCCAGTCGTCCATCACCACTTGCAAGCCTTCCGGATTATATTGGGGAACGATCCAGATTTCCAGATTTTGCAGCCAAACGCTGAACGGAGGAATATTCTTGTAGGTCAGCATTTCGTTCAGCATGAACATGTTCACTTCAATGCCCAGGATCTCCTCTGCATGACATGGTCCCAGGTAGAGTATTTCGGGTTCATCTTCATCAACCGTCACATTATCGGAAATCTTCACAGCATAGATCGGGATCGGATCCTGATATGGAACAGCGCCCAGAGTTGTGCCGATCTGCACCACCATCACTGTGTCGGGATAAGCTGCCTGCAAAGCAAAGATCTCAGCCACGAATTCATCGTAGGTGTGATAGCGGGGATCGAGTGCTACCTGGGCAGACATCGCTGCCCAGATCAGCACTAAAATTATTACAAAGAATCTTTTCATAATTCCTCCTATTTACATTAGTGCCAAATGTCCCCTGAGACTGTTACAAATAAATTCGAAAGAAGAGAAAACAGAAAATGAGTTTTCCCTTCCTTCGATTTCTTCGTGCAATCCGTAGATTATTTTCACACTTATTCCTGTCAACTTTCT
>JAUSOT010000132.1 GCA_030656075.1 Candidatus Cloacimonadales bacterium | reverse complement strand
ACTCGGTAACTAAGAGAAGAGCATCGGCATCTTTGAGTGCTTCGTAATTTCCTTCAGCAAAGGACATGTTAGGATTATCTCCAAAAACTCGCTTCGCTTCTTCCATGGCCACCGGGTCATAAGCCACTATTTTAGCACCAGCTTTGATAAGCATATTAATAATTACAAGGGAAGGCGCTTCGCGCATGTCGTCGGTTTTAGGTTTAAAGGAAAGTCCCCAGATTGCAAATGTTTTCCCTGTCAGATCAGCGCCGAAATGTTTGATAACTTTTTCAGCCAGCCATTTCTTTTGATCATCATTCACGTCTTCAACAGCCTGCAGAACTCGAGCTTTCAGACCAACTTCTTCCGCAATCTTCACAAGAGCTTTCACATCTTTTGGAAAACAGCTTCCACCATAGCCGATACCCGGATAGATGAATTTATAACCAATTCTCGTATCTGAGCCAATACCCTGGCGAACTTCATTCACATCCGCTCCTAACAATTCGCATAACCTGGCGATATCATTCATAAAAGAAATCTTGGTGGCAAGCATGGCGTTGGCGGTATATTTGGTCATTTCAGCCGATCTAACCGACATCACGATCACTTTTTCGCGCGAACGGGCAAAGGGGGTGTAAAGTTCACGCATGATCTCTGCACAATTCTCATTATCTGTTCCCACTACAATTCTGTCCGGTTTCAGGCTGTCGTTGATGGCATCACCTTCTTTCAGAAATTCAGGATTAGAAACTACATCAAATGTATAGTTTACTTTCCGTTCATCCAGAATATTTTGGATGGTTGTTTTCACTTTGTCGGCAGTTCCGATCGGTACAGTAGATTTATCTGCGATGATCTTATGTCCGTTCATATAGGTGGCAATATCTTTGGCCACAGCCAGCACATACTGCAGATCGGCTGAGCCATCTTCATCGGGCGGAGTACCCACGGCGATAAAACAGATATCAGACTTTTCGACTGCATGTTTTATATTTGTAGTAAAATGCAATCTGCCTTCTTTATGGTTTCTTTGCACCATCTCTTCCAAACCAGGTTCCCAGATAGGGATTTTCCCATTCAAAAGCATGTCGATCTTGCGTTTGTCGTTATCTACGCAAATTACATTATTGCCCATTTCAGCAAAACAGGTTCCAGATACCAGTCCGACATAGCCGGTTCCGATGACGGTTAGGTTCATGATTTCTCTCCGTTAAATAAATTATTTATGATTATAGCTTGGATTTAATTCAATAAAATCATTAAAAAGGAAGTTGAGAAGACGTGAAGGGGAGAAAGCGAGAAGGGGAGAAGGGGAGAAGGGGAGAAGGGGAGAAAACGAGAAAACGAGAAGACGGGAAGACGAGAAGGGGAGAAGGGGAGAAGGGGAGAAGATGGGAATAGGTGAGTGAGAGAAAAAGCGGGATGGTGAGAAAATGTAGCAATAACGTTTAAAATGACCATTTTTCGGGAAATTTTATCATATTCACTAATTTCCCAATTATGTGATCATATTTTTGTTCAAGTTTGTTTTTCTTGATATTATCAATATAGTTGCAATTATAAGAAAAATTTAACCATACTTGAGTTTCTGCAGCTTCTCCTTCCGAATCCGAAAGCTTTGCCACAAATGCTTTGGGATATCTTCTTTTTCGAAATGCTTCTGCAATATTGGAAGCTACTGATCTTGATGATCTACGGATTTGATCAACCAATGAATATCTCTCTTCAATAGGAAATGATCTTGTTAACTCAAATATCTCCATTGCAGCTTCAAAGGCTAATTGATATACTTCTAATTCATTATGGGAATGTATTAGCTTCATTTTTCGTTAATCATTTTGATAATTATTAATATTTGATTCTCGTCTTCACGTATTCACGTCTTCTCATGATACTCTTTCATATTGTTCTTCCTACTGCATACTTCTTACAGATTATCAATATGCCCTTTCCCCACTCCTTTCACTTTGCAGCCTAAATCTTTGTATTGTTTGATCTTCTCATCACTCAAGAAATTAGAACAATCAACTATCAATGGTTTAGTTCCGCATTTCTTTACGAGATATTCCGGTTCGATATTTTTATATTCCGAATGCCCGACAGCAAATATCACAACTTCTGCGTCCTTTAGAACTTTATCCAGATCGTTATAAACTTCTTCGGTTTCCAGCTCTGCCCAAAACTCAACATAAGCATCATGGCAGATAACTTCCGCCCAGTTTTCCCTCAGTAATCTCAC